>JAYTOD010000048.1:0-45944 GCA_043747995.1 Arenimonas sp. | reverse complement strand
CCACCAACACCAGCTCTGTTAGCCCCATAGTCTTCATGGCTCGCGCTGCCGAGCCAATATTGCCCGGGTGCTGGGTGCCAACTAATACTATGCGAATTGGATCTTTTAGGTTCATACAAGCCATCTTGTGAGGGAATAAATGAATCAATTAAAACAAAGACTTTCAGCTCTTATGTGCTTTGCGGTATCATAGTGCGGTGTTGCTTGACCAACATACCGTTCTTCACCAAATTAGCTAAGGGTAGTCCATGCAAAACCCAGTCATCACCGTGATGGTTAAAGCCGCACGTTTAGGCGGTTCGGTTATTTTACGCCATATGAACAAACTCGAGAGCTTGAGTGTATTCGAAAAGTCAAAACTCGACTATGCCAGTGAAGTGGATGAACTAGCCGAAAAAGAAATCATCAAAGAATTGAAACGCGCCTACCCAACGGCAGCTTTCTTATGCGAAGAATCCGGCGCTATGGGCAAAGGCAAACAAACCTTTGTGATTGACCCGCTAGACGGCACCTCAAACTTCCTGCACGGTATCCCACACTATTGCGTGTCAATTGCACTGGTTGAAAATGGCGAGCCGATTGATGCGGTTATCTACGACCCCATCAAAAATGAATTGTATACCGCCAGCAAAGGCAAAGGCGCCTTGTTGAACGATAAGAAAATCCGCGTATCCGAGCGCAAAGATTTATCAGGCTCGTTAGTTATCACCGGCACCCCGCCACGTGATCGTGGCCGCGTTGGCGTGCATCTGGATTTCACCAAACAACTGCTAGCCAGCGCCGAAGATATTCGTCGTAGTGGTTCAGCCGCATTAGATTTAGCCTATGTGGCTTGCGGCCGTGCTGATGCGTATTTTGAATCGGGCATCAAAGCTTGGGATGTGGCGGCGGGTATGTTGTTGGTTCGCGAAGCCGGTGGCCGTGTCTGTGATTTTAAAGGTCGCGGCGAACGCATTCTTGATGCCGGCCAAATTGTGGCTGGCAATATGAAAGTTGGGCCATTGCTGCAAGCAGCCATAGCGCAATCGGATTACGGTAAGAGTTTTTAACTGTCCAATCTGTTCATAAAAAAACCGCTCAATGAGCGGCTTTTTTGTTTAGCGTAAAAGTTACTTACGGACGAGCATTAAGCTCTGCATCGTCACGTGCTTTCGGCATTAAGTCTTGTTTAGTGACACCCATCATTAGCAACAGTGGGCAGGCCACGAAAATGGATGACAGCGTACCAATCAAAATACCAAGTATTTGCGATTCAGCCATGCCTTTAAGCGAATCGCCGCCATAGAAATATAGCGCCAACACGGTTAATAACGCCACGAATGAGGTGATGGTGGTGCGTGATAGGGTTTGGTTCACAGAGCGGTTCATCACTTCATAGGCGGACAGCTTATGCAAGTTACGGAAATTTTCGCGAACGCGATCAAACACCACGATGGTGTCGTTGATTGAGTAGCCCATCACAGACAGCACACCTGCCAATACCGCTAAATCAAACTCGTGGCCACTGAATGCGAACCAACCCGCTACTAGTACTACGTCGTGTAAGGTGGTGATAATAGAAGCCACAGCGAATTTAAACTCGAAGCGGATCCACACATAGGCCAAAAAGCCAAGCACCACAAACACCACAGCAAAAATACCATTCTCGGCAAGCTCTTTGCCCACTTGCGGACCAACATAGTAATAATCGCGCAGTTTGCCTGGGTTGTCAGCGCTCTGAACGGCTGCAAGCACAACAGCACCACTTAGCTTTGAACCCAGCTTCTGCGCTTGCATACGGATGACCACATCATTCGACGAACCGATAACGCGAACTTGTGCACCTTTAAAGCCAGATGTTTCGAGTTTTTCGCGTAACTGACCAACTTCAACAGGTTTGCTGAACTGGATTTCGGTTTCGTAGCCACCGGTAAAATCAAGTGCAAAATTGAAGCCCTTGACCACCATAGCGCCGATTGCTATGAACATAACGATAGCTGCTATTGCCAGCGAAACATGACGCCAGCGCATAAAATTAAATTTGCTATTGGATGGGAAAAGTTCCATTAATTTAGTTCCTTACGGTCAGACCGAGACTTTCGTCAGCTTGCGACGGCGACCGTACATCAAAGTGGCAATGGCGCGCGACACCGTCACAGCGGTAAACATCGAGGTAAGAATGCCGATGATGAGTGTGATACCGAAACCGCGTATTGGACCAGAGCCAAATGCTGCCATAGCGATACCACCTAACAGAGCAGTTAAGTTGGCGTCGATGATGGTGCCGCTGGCTTTATCGTAACCGGCTGCGATGCTGGCCAAAGGCGTGTTTCCGATGCGCAGTTCCTCGCGTATTCGTTCATTAATGAGCACGTTAGCATCAACCGACATACCGACTGTTAGCGCAATACCGGCGAATCCTGGCAATGTCAGCGTTGCGCCGAACATCGACATAACCGCGACAACCAAAAGCAGATTGAGCAATAACGCAAGATTGGTAATCACACCGAACATTTTGTAATAAATAACGAAGAAGATCAGCACGAATACAAACGAAAACATCACCGCTTTAACGCCGCGTTCAACGTTTTCTGCGCCCAAGCTTGGTCCAATCACGCGCTCTTGCGCAAAATCCATTGGAGCGGCTAGCGCACCTGCTTTCAATTGTTTTGACAAGCGATCTGCTTCTTGCGGATCTAGGCCAGTGGTTTGGAAATCCTTACCAAACACACCTTGGATAGTTGCTGAGTTAATCACGTCTTCAATAATCTTAACTGTCTTAACTTCAACACCATTAACCATTCGCGTTTCAGGTACACGCTCAACATACACAACCGCCATATTCTTACCGATGTTGTATAAGGTATGGTTGAACATGCGTTTGCCACCAGCGGTATCGAGCTTGATGCTAACCATTGGTGTGCCCGACTGAGAATCGACACCTGGTGTAGCATCCACTAATTGATCACCCGATACAATAACCCGACGCGACAGCAAGATAGGAATGCGTTGCCCATCAGGCGCTGCATCACGCATAAAGTATAGTCGCGCTTCTGGAGGAATTATTCCGCTGCTCTGTGCTTCAGCGGCCTGCGTCATATCGCCAATCTGCGCTCTGTATTCAAGCGTTGCGGTGGCGCCAATAATATCTTTAGCTTCTGCAGTGTCTTGCACACCCGGCAACTGCACAATAATACGGCTAGCACCTTGGCGCTGGATCACTGGCTCAGCCACACCTAACGCATCTATTCGATTGCGCAAAGTAGTAATGTTTTGATCTACAGCACCATCGGATATTGCTTTCAGTTCGCCAGGCGTTACTGCAGCGGACAAACTAAACCCTTGAGAAACAGGCAAATCAACAAACACCAAAGTTGGAAAGCTAACAGAGAGCGATGAACGCGCTTTGTTGCGGTCAGCTTGGTCTTTAAAAGTAATACGAATACCTTCAGTGCCACGAGCAACATCATAGCTAGAAAATTTTTCGTCGCGCAATATTGCACGTATTTCTTCAGCATAGGCATTTTCGCGTTTGTCTAAGGCGGCTTTTTGATCGACTTGCATTAAGAAGTGCACACCACCTTGCAGATCAAGGCCGAGGGTCATTGGGTTAGCGCCCAATGAAGTTAGCCATGAAGGGACAGTAGATGCAAGATTCAGGGCGGTAGTGTAACGCGCGCCTAGTTCCGGCCGAATAATATCGGCCGCTTTAAGTTGATCATCTGAGCTGTTTAAGCGAACCATCACATCATCGCCTTCAACAGCCACGCGGCGTGGTGTAATGCCTTGCGCTTTCAATAGTGATTCAATACGTGGTGCTAAACCGGCTTCAAGTTGACCGCGGTTAACACTAACCTGCACCGCAGCGTCTTGCGGATAGATATTTGGAAGTGAATATAAAACACTTGCCAACAGTACCAATACGATGAGTACATACTTCCATTTTGGAAAATCTAGCATGATAAAATCCGAGACCTATAGGCCTTCATAAAATAATAAATCAAATGATTAAGCGGACTTCAAGCTACCTTTTGGCAACACCGCAGTGATAGAATTTTTTTGTACTTTAACGATTACGCCAGTTGCGATTTCAACCGATACAAAACTTTCACCCATGTCGTCGATACGGCCAGCAACGCCACCATTGGTTAACACTTCATCGCCTTTCGACAAACCTGCTAGCAATGTGCGGTGTTCTTTAGCGCGTTTCATTTGTGGGCGGATGGCCATAAAATAAAATACCGCGAAAAACAACACCATCATCACTAATAATGAAATTGGGCTACCTTGTGCAGGTGCAGCTTGTGCAGCGGCAGGCGAAATAAACAAATCGAGTAACGACATACGATAAATCCTTCAATTAGTGTGGAACCGAATAGGCAATTATGACATATCTGAGGGCATCGAGTGCGTAATTCAAGCCTGCTGACGCAAGCGATAAAACTCCTGACGGAACGCCTCAAATGAATTATTTTCAATAGCTTGGCGAATTTCTTGCATCAACGTTTGGTAATAATGCAGATTGTGAATGGTGGCCAGCATAGAAGCCAAAATTTCATTGCAGCGGTCTAAATGGCGCATATAGGCACGCGTAAACCCATGTGAACAGGTATAACAACTGCAGCCTGGCTCAATCGGTTGCAGGTCTTTCTCATATTGTGCATTACGAATCCTAACCTGCCCAAAGTGCGTGAAATAATGGCCATTGCGAGCATTGCGGGTTGGCATCACGCAATCGAACATATCGATACCGCGCGCCACTGCCTCAACAATATCTTCCGGTTTGCCAACGCCCATTAAGTAGCGCGGTTTATCCTCAGGTAATTGCGGGCAAATCGCTTCGAGTGTATGCTCACGCTCCTCGCTTGGTTCGCCAACCGCCAATCCACCCACGGCGTAGCCATCAAAACCAATGGCTTTAAGGCCTTCCGCAGATTCGGTGCGAAGGTTTGGGTATACACCGCCTTGCACAATACCGAAAAGCGCAGCATCGTTACCTTGATGGGCCTTTTTCGAGCGCTCAGCCCAACGCAAGGAAAGCTCCATCGATTTGCGTGCCACCATTTCAGTGGCTGGATATGGTGTGCACTCATCAAAAATCATCACAATATCGGATGCCAACACGCGCTGAATTTGCATACTTTCTTCTGGGCCAATAAATACTTTGCGGCCATCTACAGGCGATGCAAAGGTTACCCCCTGCTCGGTGATTTTCCGGCGCTTGGCCAAAGACCACACCTGAAAACCACCGGAATCTGTCAGAATCGGTTTTTGCCATTGGGTGAAATCATGCAGACCTTTGTGTGCTTCAATCACTTCAAGGCCGGGGCGCAAATATAAATGGAAAGTATTGCCAAGAATAATTTCAGCACCGGTAGCTAAAATATCTTCTGGCTTCATGGCTTTCACCGAACCGTAGGTGCCAACTGGCATAAAGGCGGGGGTTTGAATGCTGCCACGCGGAAACTGGATTTCAGCACGCCTTGCTAAGCCATCTTGACTTAGTTTTTTAAATTGCATGCGGCTCATGATGCACCTTGTGGAAATAACAACATAGCATCGCCATAGGAAAAGAAACGGTATTTTTGTGCAATTGCATAATGGTAAGCATCGAAAATACGTTGTTTGCCAGCAAACGCTGAAACCATCATCAATAAGGTGCTTTCCGGCAAATGGAAGTTGGTAATTAGTGCATCAACACTGCGAATTTTGTAGCCGGGAAAAATAAAAATTTGCGTATCGCCGGCCAATGGGTGCACAACGCCATCGACACTGGCCGATTCCAAAGCGCGCACTACCGTGGTGCCAACTGCGATAATCCGATTGCCACGCGCACGCGTTTCAGCCATTTGCTGGCAGAGCTCAGCGCCTACGTTTAACCACTCGCTGTGCATCACGTGATCTTTCACATGATCTGCGCGCATTGGCTGAAAAGTTCCAGCGCCAACGTGTAAGGTGATATGCCCGAAATCAACACCTTTTTGCTTCAATGCAGAAAGCAAGCTTTCATCGAAATGCAAGCCAGCCGTAGGCGCAGCAACTGCGCCAGCATGCTTAGCGAATACGGTTTGATAACGCGAGTAATCACTGGCATTGGCATCGCGCTGAATATACGGCGGCAAAGGCATTTTGCCCAGTCGGTTCAATACCATTTCAACCGGCTCATCGGTGTTAAATTGAAGTTGATAAAAACCTTCATCACGCTGCAACACAGTAAGCTCTGTGCCATCGCCCAAGCGTATGCTGCTGCCCGGTTTGGGCGCTTTTGATGCGCCAATCTGCGCGCGCACTTGCTGTGCGGGCAAGAGCCGCTCAATCAGAATTTCAACCTGCCCACCGGTTTGTTTTTGGCCATATAAGCGCGCCGGAATAACTCGGGTATCGTTGAACACTAATAAATCACCGGGGCTCACATAATCTAAGATATCGCTGAACTGGCGATCTTCAAAGCCTGTTGAATTTTGCGGCACAATCAGCAAGCGCGAATCCGAACGCCCCTGCAAAGGCGCCTGCGCAATGAGTTCATTTGGCAAATTAAAATTAAAGTCAGATTTCTTCATAACACTCCAAAACAGCCGCCTATTGTAACTTAAGCCATTGATTTTGCGGTTTAGGGGGTTACGGTTCGAATTTCAGCATGATAAAATCGCTTTTTACCCAAACACAGCGCTTCAGCGCTTGGAGTTATTATGACTATTCTTGATATCCTTAACCCACTTCGCCAACGCCAAGGCACAGTGCGTACGCACGGGCTTGATGATGCTAGTTTGTTGCAATTGGCTGCGCAATATCCTGATTTAGTGATTGCCGCTGAGCGCGCTGCTGATGCGTTTCCGGCAATTGTCGCTGAATTTGCCGATTTAGCCGATGCTGACGAGCAAACCCAAATTGATGCAACACAATCGGGCTTTATCAACTTTTACCCAGACGACGCGATTAACCCGTATGTGGCGATTGCTGCTTGTGGCCCGTGGGTGATTACCCTGAAAGGCCGTGTATTGCACGATTCCGGCGGCTACGGCATGCTCGGCTTTGGGCACACGCCTGAAGCCGTTATTGAGACCATGAGCAAACCGCAAGTGATGGCCAATATTATGTCGCCAAGCCTTTCACATTTGCGCGTGGCCAATGCCTTGCGTAAAGAAATTGGCCATACACGCGGCGCCTGCCCATTTGCCAAATTCCTGACCCTAAACTCTGGTTCGGAATCGGTTTCCCTGGCTGGCCGTATTGCTGATACCAATACTAAACTGATGACCGACCCTGGCGCTCGCCATGCCGGCAAACGCGTTAAACGCATTGCCATGAAGGGCGCGTTTCATGGCCGCACTGAATTGCCATGCCTTTATTCAGATTCATCGCGCAAAGCGTACGCCGAGAACTTAGCAAGCTGGAAACACCACGAAAACCAACTAATTACTATTGCACCCTACTCCATCGACGGTCTGAAAAAAGCCTTTGCCGATGCCGATGCGAACGGCTGGTACATTGAAGCAATGTTCCTTGAGCCTGTGATGGGTGAAGGTGACCCAGGCCGCGCCGTGCCACCAGAATTTTATGCGGTGGCGCGTGAGCTAACTAAAGCACATGGTACTTTCTTGCTGATTGATTCCATCCAAGCGGGTTTGCGCGCGCATGGTGTGTTGTCAATTGTAGATTACCCGGGCTTTGAACATCTGGAAGCACCGGATATGGAAACCTATTCGAAAGCACTAAACGGCGGTCAGTATCCGCTGTCGGTTTTAGCAGTGAATGAACGCGCCGCAAAAGTGTATGCCAAAGGCACTTACGGCAACACCATGACCACCAACCCGCGCGCTATGGATATTGCCACCACCGTGCTGAACTCGCTAACCCCAGAAATCCGCGCCAACATACGTGGCAAAGGGCAAGAAGCGCTGGATAAACTGAATGCGCTGAAAGCAGAACTCGGCGGCTTGATTACCAAAGTGCAAGGCACTGGCTTGTTGTTCTCATGCGAACTTGACCCAAGCTTCAAATGCTATGGCGCAAATTCCACCGAAGAATACATGCGAGAACGTGGTATTGGTGTAATTCACGGCGGCACCAACAGCCTTCGTTTCACACCGCATTTTGGCATCACTAGCGCTGAAATGGATTTGATGATTAGCCATATTCGGCTTGCCTTATTGAATGGCCCACGCAAGAAAGAAGCTGCTGCGGCGTAATAATTTCATAACGTAGGGGCGCTGCTTGCCGCGCCCTTATATATCGATTTATAGATAGAGGTCATCAATTAAAGCCTGATTGCGTTCAATCACCACTTGACGGCGTACTTTCATGGTTGGTGTGAGTTCGGCATCATCAATCGATAATGATTTTTCGATCAGTGCAAATTTACGTATTGCTTCAACACGGGCATGGCGATTGTTGACCTCGTCAATCGCATTTTGCAGAATTCCAAGTAACTCTGGGTGTTGCCAAACTGCTTCTATAGCAATGGCATATTCACTTGCAAACTGTTGCACGGCTTCTGGTTTCAAGCTGAGCAATGCCACCAAGTAATGCCGGTTGTCACCGCACACAACGGCATGCTCAACAAAAGCGATGCTCATTAAGTCAGCTTCAAGATTAGCAGGTGAAATATTTTTACCGCCGGAGGTAATAATTAAATCGCGTTTGCGGCCAGTGATATACAAATAGCCTTCATCATCAAAGCGACCATAATCTCCTGTTAGTAACCAGTCTTGATCAAACACTTTTTCTGACTCTTCGATGCGGCCAAGGTAGCCTGAGAAAACATGCGGGCCGCGCACTTGCACTTCGTTATCAACTATACGAATCTCCGTTCCAGGCAGGGCCTTACCAACCGATCCAAAGCGCGTTGAACCATTACCACTTACCGTGATTGGACCGCAGGTTTCCGACTGCCCGTAAAGTTCGCGGACCATTAAATCCAGCCCACTAAAAAAAATCAGGTGCTCTTTGGCAATACTCGACGCACCTGTGATTAATAAGCGTGCTTGATCTAAGCCCATTGCTGCCTTCAGTTTGCGGTGCACTAAATGATTAGCCAATTTCTTTTGCGCATTTAGCCACCAGCTAGGTACGCTATCGTTCAATTGATGCGCATGCCATTTTCGCATCACTTTAAATGCCCACAATGCAAGTGTTCGCTTGAAACGGCTAGCCAAAGCAAGTTTAGCGTCAATGGTGGCATGCATTTTTTCCCATACGCGTGGCACACCAAAAAAAATAGTGGGGCGCACTTCTTTCAAATGCTCAGGGACTGATTCAATGCTGCGCGCATAATAAATGGCGAAGCCCGCTTCTGCCTGCGCATGAATAGCGCCCATTTGTTCAGCAATATGCGCCATGGGCAAATAAGACAGCAAGCGATCAAGGTCTGTGGCTACATACCATTCAACAATGCTCTGCCTCACCCATGCAAGGCTGCCATGACTCAACATCACAGCTTTTGCCGCACCGGTGGTGCCTGATGTATAAATTAAACAACCTAAATCATCAGCTTGAATATTGGCGAGGCGCTGCTGTAATTCAGCATGAAATTTCTGATGACCTAATAATAAAAAATCTTGCCAAGCCATGACTTCTGGCAAACAGTCTTCAGACATAATAATTACATGTTGCAAATGGCTTAAGTGCGAGCGTGCTGCACGAATTTTTTCATACTGGTTAGCATTCTCTACTAATAAAACCCTTGCCTTGGAATGCTCAAGTACATACTCCACTTCCACTGGCGCGCAGGTCCAGTAAATGCCAGCAGCAGTAGCACCAACGGCCATGGCAGCAAGGTCCATGATGGCCCATTCAGGGCGGTTAAACCCCAATATACAAACCACATCGCCTTTGCCAATACCCAAGGCAATTAATGCACGCGAAGCAGCCTCAACTTGCTCGCCGTACTGTGTCCATGAACAAGGCTGCCAGCTTTTTTCACTACGCACAAAATACGCGGGTTGATTTGAAAGTCTTTTAACCGTATCCCGAAAACAACGTGGCGTGGGTGAAAAATTACCGTTACTGTTCATACTGATATTTCACTATGCAGGTAAGTTAAGAATATGGCGTGCTTCTGCTGGGCTGGCAATAGCACGGCCTGCATTTTCGGCACATTTTGCTAGCTGTTCAATCAACACCCCATTGCCTGTTGCGCGTTCACCGTCAGGTAAATAAAAGGTATCCTCCAAGCCGGTTCGTAGCATGCCACCGAGCTCTGCTGTGCGTTGGTGAACCGGCCAAATTTCACGACGTCCAATCAAGGTACTTTGCCACGTTGCTGAAGGTTCAATCCAGCGCAACAATAATGCTAATAAATCAGCATCCACCGGCATACCAGAAGCAACGCCCATCACAAAATTATAATCAAGGTGCTCAGCCATGCCGGCTTTATGAAACATACCAACGGCACGAACGATGCCCACATCAAAGCACTCAAACTCAGGTGCGGTATTAGTTTCTTTCATCACCTGTAAAAATGCTTGTATTTTATCGACTGGGTTATCAAACACCATCGGTGGCCATGCCCATTGACCATCCTCCTTAATTTTTAAATAATTTAAACTACCGGCATTGCATGCCGCAATTTCTGGCTTTACTCGGCGTATGCATTCGACTGGGCCTGAGATATCTGGTCCTAAAACGCCAGTACTTAAATTAATAATGACGCCTGGGCAAGCATTACGAATTTCATTGACGACTTGCTCGGCGATGTCAGGATCCCAGCTTGGTAAATAGCCTAAATCTTGCTCTTGCCTACGAATATGCACATGCATAATGGCAGCACCGGCATTAAAAGCATCACGCGCTTCTGCTGCCATTTGGGCTGGTGTTACTGGCACTGGGTGTTGTTTAGGATTAGTGAGTACGCCAGTGAGTGCGCAGGTAAGAATTGCTTTGTTCATTATGCCTCCGTAGAAAAATCGTCAAACTCAATCAGTAAAGCATTGGCTTCTACTTGATTATTTAATTGTGTGTGGATTGAACGCACACGGCCAGCGGTACGTGCTTTAACCCAAATCTCCATTTTCATGGCTTCGAGGCAAATCAACGCTTGCCCTACCAATACTTCATCGCCAACAGCTACGGCAATTTGTGTAACCCGTCCAGCCAAAGATGCAACTAAATGACCGCTTTTTTCGACATCATCAAAAAGCTCTAACGGGTTGCTTTCACTAAATACAAAGACACTGGCTTGCAGTGCAAGGTATACCTGCTTAGCTTCCTGCTGGAATATTAAGTGTGCTTGTAGGCCATCTATTTCATAATGCAAACAGTTATTGTGTGCTGACAATATGCGCACACAAAAACTATTTTGATTGTGCATTACATGCACAGCATCTGGTGTTTTACGAATGCGTAATTTATTGCTACTACCATCATCGCAATGTAACGATAACTCAAATTCTGCAACACTAGCCGAGCGCCAACATGGCTGTCCGGCAAATAGGGCAGCGGCAAGCACCCATGCAATACTAGGGGCAGCAGGCGCTTGCATGATTGGTTCCCCCTCGTCTAGCCAACGGTCGAGCATAGCTGTATCCATTTGCGCATTGCGAAATGCCGGATGTTGAATCAGGTCATGTAAAAAACGGCTGTTATTTCGCAAGCCAAATAAAGGCGTATTTGCTAGTAATTTTGCCAAACGACGAATCGCATCATCGCGATCAGTGCCGTGCACAATCAGTTTGGCCAGCATTGGATCATAAAAAGGTGACACAAGTCCCTGCTCTAAAATGCCATCATCAACACGCAGGCCATTCACTAGGTTTGTTTCAGGCCGCCAATACAAAATACGCCCTGTTTGTGGTGCAAAGCCTTGGTACGGATCTTCGGCATACAAACGGGCTTCAATGGCATGGCCATTAAATTGGATTTGATGTTGATGGACAGGTATTTTTTTACCTTCTGCCACTAGCAGTTGCCACTCTACTAAGTCATAGCCAGTAATCATTTCAGTAACGGGATGTTCCACTTGCAAGCGCGTATTCATTTCGAGGAAAAAATGCTTGCCACTTTGGTCAACAATAAATTCAACCGTACCCGCGCCACAATAATTAACCGCAAGCGCCGCAGCAACCGCATCATTGCCCATAGCTTCCCGAATGGTACTATCAACAATAGGTGATGGTGCTTCTTCAATAACTTTTTGCCGGCGACGCTGCGCCGTACAATCGCGCTCGCCTAAATGCACCGCATTGCCATGCGCATCGGCAAATATCTGTATTTCAATATGTCGGCCAAATTCAATTAAACGCTCAAGCATTAAACGATCATCACCGAAAGCACTGGCAGATTCGCGGCGGGCGCTAATGATTGCCTCAGCTAATTCGCTGTGCTGATAAACCAAACGCATACCTCGACCACCACCACCGGCAACCGCTTTAACCAATAATGGAAAACCTACCGAATCTGCTTCTTTTATTAAGCGCGCATCGCTTTGCTGCTCATCCTGATAGCCTGGCACAGTCGGCACGCCAGCGCTTATCATGCGGCGCTTAGCAACTGCTTTATCGCCCATCGCCTCAATTGCCTCGGCAGATGGCCCAATAAACACCAAGCCGGCAGCAACGCAGGCACGATTAAATGCCGCATTTTCGGAAAGGAATCCATAACCAGGATGCACAGCATCGGCACCGGTCTTTTCGGCAGCCGCTAGAATAGCTGCAATATTTAGATATGATTCTGATGCCGGCGCTGCACCAATACAAACTGCTTCATTCGCCATTCGCACATGCGCTGCATTGGCATCTGCTTCGCTATAAACAGCCACACTGGAATAGCCAAGTTTGTGAACGGAACGAATGATGCGGCAGGCAATTTCGCCACGATTGGCAATTAATACTTTTTTAAATGGAGTGCCTAGCGTTGTACTGGTCATTGTTGCGCCCAATAGGGTTTACGTTTTTGCAAGAAAGCGATGGTACCTTCTATTCCTTCCGCACTAAGTGCGGCTTGAGAAAACAAAACCGCCGCTTCAGCCACTATATTGGCAGGCTCAGAAAAACGTGCTTTTGCCATTAACGCTTTGGTTGCTGCAATAGCACCTGGCGCGCAGGCAAGAATAGTCTCTATGGTATTAACCAGTGCATCTGCCAAGGCCTCTGACGTGGCATAACTTTCATGTACCAAGCGGATTGACAAGGCTTGCTGCGCATTTAGCTTTGCACCGGTAACCGCCAAGCGTTTGGCTTCGGAGTAGCCTAGACGTTCAACCAAAAACGGAGCGATTTGTGCCGGCACCAAACCCAGCGATGTTTCCGGTAAACGGAACACCGCGTTATCGTTGGCAAGCGTTACATCTGCGGCACAGGCAAGGCCAAAACCGCCGCCCATTACGGTGCCTTCTACCACCGTGATTACAGCCAGCGGGGTGTTCGCAAAGGCAACACACAGATTTCCAAAACTGGCATTCGCTTCGGCAACCGCATTGGGCTGTCCATCAGCCATCAACGCGCGCGCTGTGGCCATGTCATTTAGATCAGCACCAGCACAAAAATGCCCGCCACTACCACGCAAAACAATAACGCGCGTTATGCCGTCTGTTTCTGCTGTTCGCAATGCTTCACGCAATTCAGAGACCATCTGCAAAGACATTGCATTGCGTTGTTCAGGGCGATTGAACTGAATACTCAGTACGCCTTTTTCACTTTGCAGCAGTAAATTTTTTGTCTCTGTATTCATGCGCTGTCCTTATGCCTTTCTCGGCAAAGTGCCTTCAAATTTGGCAATAATACCAAGCATAACTTCATCTGCACCACCACCAATCGAGACCAAGCGTGCATCGCGATAGGCGCGTGATAATGGGTTATCCCAGGCGAAGCCCATACCACCCCAATATTGCAAACAGGCATCGGTTACTTCGCGGCATAGACGGCCACTTTTCAGCTTCGCCATAGATGCTAAGCGGCTCATGTCTTTGCCGGAAACATACGCAGCCACCGCTTGATAAGTGAGTGCGCGCAAACATTCCACTTCAGTGCGCAATTCTGCTAACCGAAAATGCACGCTTTGGTTATCTAGTACCGATATACCAAATACTTTTCGCTCGCGTGTGTAGGCAATTGTTTGATCAATCAGGCGATCCATCATTTTTAATGAGTTGGCTGCGCCCCATAAACGCTCTTCCTGAAACTGCAGCATTTGGAAAGTAAAACCCATACCTTCTTGGCCAATTAAATTGCGCTTTGGTACGCGTACATTATCGAAAAATAATTGCGCGGTATCCGAAGAGTTCATCCCCATTTTACGAATTTTTTGTCGGCTAATACCAGCGGCATCCATAGGCACAATGATTAAAGATTTATTTTTATGTGCAGCGCCTTCCGAAGTATTTGCTAGCAAGCAACACCAATCGGCTTGCATACCATTGGTGATCCACATTTTGGAACCGTTAATGACATAATCGCCATCGTCAATACGCGCGCTGGTTTTGATAGCCGCCACATCCGAACCACCCGTGGTTTCGCTTACAGCTATGCAGCCCACTTGTTCGCCAGCAATAGATGGCGCGAGAAACTCTTGCTTAAGCTCATCAGAGCCAAAGCGTGCCAAAGCCGGTGTACACATATCGGTATGCACGCCAATAGCCATCGGCACGCCCCCACAATTAATAGTGCCTAAGGCTTCAGCCATTACCATCGAATAACTAAAATCTAATCCTAAGCCGCCGTATTCTTCTGGGTATTTAATGCCCAGCAGGCCCAAATCACCCAGCTTTTTGAACAGCTCATGTGCAGGAAACGTTTCCGCCGCTTCCCACTCATCCACAAAAGGATTAATTTCTTTTTCCACAAATTTAGTGATGGTTTCGGCTAATTGCTTGTGTTCAGGCGTGAAGTTCATACTATTGATCTTTTATGAAGTGAATAAGGAATAATTAAAAACGTGACACACCAAATGTATTCGAGTGCAATGTTCTACTATCGGCTTCTGCGGCAAGGTTTAAGCAGGTAGCAAGCACACGCCGCGTATCACGCGGGTCAATAATGCCATCGTCCCACAAACGCGCGGTGCCAAATAACACATTTGATTCTTGATCAAGCCGAATACGCATACTGTCAGACATGGCTTTCAAAGCATCTTCATTCACGGTTTGGCCAGCCCGCTCAAATTTACTTCGGCTAATGATATCCATCACTTTTGCCGCTTGTGCACCACCCATAACTGCAGTGCGCGCAGTTGGCCAAGCAAAAATAAAGCGTGGGTCAAAACCACGGCCGCACATGCCGTAATTGCCAGCCCCAAAAGAACCACCAATTACAATAGTAAATTTTGCAACGCGCGCGTTCGCTACAGCTTGTATCATTTTTGCGCCATGCTTAATAGCGCCATTGCGTTCGGCCACCGAGCCAACCATAAAGCCTGTGGTGTTTTGTAAAAAAACCAGCGGCGTATTGCTTTGGTCACAGAGTTGAATAAATTGGCCAGCCTTGGCCGAGCCATTGGGTTGAATTGGGCCATTATTAGCCAATATGCCAACCAGTTTTCCATCAATGCGCGCATGTCCACATAGGGTATCGCTGGCAAAATTTACTTTAAATTCTAGAAAATCTGAGCCATCAACAATACGGGCAATCACATCGCGCATATCAAAGGGTTCGCGCTCATCGCATGGCACGATGCCAAGTAATTCTTCGGCATTAAATAAGGGCTCAGCCGCAAGTAAATTTGGGGTATTTACTTGCCAATTGAGTTTATCTAACACCTCGCGCGCCATGGCAATTGCTTGCGCATCATTTTCGGCCAGGTATTCGCCCAAACCTGTAATTTTCGCATGCATTTCTGCACCGCCCAAAGTTTCTTCATCGCACTGTTCGCCAATTGCCGCTTTCACTAAAGGTGGGCCAGCGAGAAAAATATTTGAACGACCACGCACTAACACAACGTAATCAGAAAGCCCTGGCAAATATGCGCCACCGGCTGTTGACGAACCATGCACAACGGAGATTTGTGGGATGCCAGCTGCCGATAAGCGTGCCTGCATTGCAAAGCTACGGCCGCCTTCAACAAAAATTTCGCTTTGATATAACAGATTGGCACCGCCCGACTCTACTAAATAGATAACAGGTAACTTATTATCGCGAGCTATTTCCTGCGCACGTAATGCTTTACGTAAGCCCATCGGCGAAATCGTGCCGCCTTTAAGCGCACTGTCGCTGGCCGATATGATGCAACGCTTGCCCGACACGGTGCCAATACCAATAATAGAGCCACCACCTAGTACACTGCGTCGGCCATCATCATCGTGCATGCCTAAACCAGCGAGCGTGCTTAATTCTAAAAAATCAGAATCCCGGTCGAGTAAATGAGCCACGCGTTCACGCGGTAATAATTGGTCGCGTTTTTCAAATTTCTCTCGCTTCGCGTTAGATTCCTCACGCACTTTTGCTTCAAGTGCCCGCACTTCATTCAGTTTCTCACGCATGCGTGCAACATTGGCTGCGAAGGCAGGCGATTGTGAGTCTATACGCGAGGTTAGCACAGGCATTAGCTTTGCTCCCCTTTCAAAACATCGGGTAATTGCGCGCGATGAAAGCCGTCAAAGGCTTTTGAGCTTTGGTGATCTACCGATGGAAATAATGGGTTTCCCAGTGGCGCCCCGCCATCAATGGGCAAGGTGATGCCAGTAATAAAAGCTGCGGCCGGGCTAAGTAAAAAACAGATTGCCGCGCTGACCTCAGCCTCTACACCCATACGGCGTAATGGCACATGGTTCTTGAGTTTGGGAATAATATCTTTTGCCAACCCGCCGTAATTATCCATGCCACTAGAGGCAATCCAACCTGGCGCAACGGCATTAACGCGTACGCCACTTGAAGCCCATTCAAACGCTGCTGTTTTAGTAAGGTTAATCATGCCAGCACGCGCTGCACCAGAATGGCCCATGCCCGGCATGCCGTTCCACATATCAGCCGCCATATTCACGATGGCGCCGCCATGGCTTTGCATACTTTGTAAAAAAATCTCGCGTGCCATCAAAAAACCACCGGTTAAATTGGTGCTAACCACAGCATCAAAACCACGTTTTGAAATAGCTTGTAAGGGCGCAGGAAATTGCCCACCAGCATTATTAACTAAACCAGCGATTGGCCCATGTTTTGCCATAATGTCGGCTACGGCTGTACGCACTTGCTCTTCATCACGAATATCGAACGCCACACAAATGGCGAGCCCGCCGTCTTCAGCTATTTCTACAGCAACTTGCTGCAGTTTCTCAAGTTTGCGGCCACTAATCACAACCGTTGCACCCAAAGCGCTTAATTCATGCGCCACGCAACGACCAATACCACTGCCACCGCCAGTTACCCAATGCAACTGTCCAACAAACAAGCCTGGCCTGAGAACGCTGGCATAACGCGACTCCAAAGCAGCCTCTGTTGTGTTCATCGCTATTCCTTTTTTGAATTAATTTTCACAATTCTGTGATTTATGCTTTATTAGACATTATGTTTACCTTAACGTCAACTATCTATCTTATAGGAAATATAATTCTTGCAAACGTCACTCAGCTCGGTGTACTATCTTTGGCAACCTTAGTATTTATTAATGGAGTAACAATTATGAGTCTTGAAACCTGTACTGAATCTTTGCGTAAAACCGTGGGCGATAACTGCGGCCTAGATGCCACCTTAAAGTTCGACTGCGGCACTGATGGTGTTGTGTTTATTGACGGTAAATCAACACCCAATACCGTATCGAACGATAATCTAGAGGCGCAATGCACGGTCTCGATTACTTTAGATAATCTGCAAGCACTCATTGATGGATCACTCGAACCAACAACCGGATTTATGCTCGGAAAATTCAAAGTGGCTGGCGATATGTCAGTGGCTATGCGTTTGCGTCGCGTTGTTTAATGACTAACAAAAAAAAAGCCTTCCGTTCAGCTCAAGCTCCGTCATTGGAGGAGCTAGATGCGGCCAATGCGCGCGCTATGGTTGATTCGCATCAAGATGATGACGCCAGTGAATTATTTGGTATTAATGATTTATGCCAAGCATTTTCTATTACGCCACGAACACTGCGTTTTTATGAAGACAAGCAGTTGCTGGCACCTCGTCGCATCAATAATGCACGAATCTACACGCGCCGTGATCGCGCGCGCCTGGCTTTAATTTTACGTGCCAAAGCCATTGGCTCAACATTAAAAGAAATCAAACAATATCTTGATCTATATGGTAACCATGGCGAAGGCCGCTTGCAGCAATTAAACTTTGTGCTTCAACGTACGGCAATTACCATTGCAGATTTAGAAAAAAAGCGCTCTCAAATTGATGAAACATTAGCCGAATTGCGGTTTATCAATGAAGGTTGTCGTGCTCAGCTGGATGGAAAACGTCGGCAAAAAATAGCTAAAGCATCCTGATTATTAAAGCTCAACATTTACTCCTGATGTTCTATTTCAAAACTTTTAAGAGCGTTGTTTATGGCCATTGATAATTTTCCTTCTGCATGGATTAGTGAAGAACATCGCATGCTACAAGACAGCATTGTGCGATTTTTCAAAGAACGATGGGTTCCGCAAGCACCAGCTTGGCGTGAAGCTGGGGTTATTGGAAAAGACATTTGGCATGAAGCTGCCGAGCAAGGATTATTATGTGCCGCCATTCCTGAATGCTATGGCGGCGGCGGCGGCGACTTTGGCCACGATGCGATTATTATTTTAGAACAAGCGCGTGCTAATTTATGTTCTTTTGGTGGCGCTATGCACTCGGCCATTGTTGCACCCTATATTCTTGAATATGGTACCGAACAGCAAAAGTTACGTTGGCTGCCAAAAATGGCCAAAGCCGAATTCATTGGTGCATTAGCCATGACTGAACCAGGCACTGGCTCAGATGTTCAAGCTATTCGCACGGTGGCTATTCGTGATGGCGATGATTACCTTATTAGTGGTCAAAAAACCTTTGTGACTAATGGTCAAAATGCGAATTTAATTATTGTCGCTTGCAAAACGGACCGCGACCAAGCCGCACAAGGCGTTTCCTTATTCGTGATTGAAACCGATCAGGCTGAAGGATTTAAGCGTGGTAGAAACTTAGACAAAATAGGCATGAAGGCGCAAGACACCTCCGAATTATTTTTTGATGAAGTTCGCGTTCCGGCTGCCAATTTAATTGGCGCACAAGAAGGTCATGGTTTTGCTCAATTAATGCAACAGTTACCACAAGAACGATTAATAGTTGCCGTTGGTGGCATTGGCGCCATGGAACGTGCACTCACTGAAACCGTTGCTTACACCAAAGAACGAAAAGCCTTCGGAAAAACAGTGTGGAGCTTTCAAAACACTCGCTTCAAATTAGCTGAAGTGCAAGCTACAGTGCTTGCCACCCGAACTTTTGTGGATGCCTGCATGAGCGCGCATTTGAAAGGTCAACTTGGCATAGACCGTGCCGCGTTGGCAAAATATTGGGTATCAGAACAGCAATGCCGCGTAATTGATGAATGCCTGCAACTGCATGGCGGCTATGGCTATATGAGCGAATACCCGATTGCAGAATTGTATGTGGATGCCCGAGTACAGCGTATTTACGGTGGCACCAATGAAATCATGAAAGAGCTAGCCTCAAGGTTTATGTAAGCTAGACACGCATTTGTGTTTAACTTGACCGCTATATAACCATTCGAGAACATAATGAAAGTTAATCAACGACCGCTTTGGGTTCAAACCGCTGCATTGCCTGGCTGGATTCTACTGTGTTTCGTAGTTGCCGCAATTGGTGGGCTAGGTTCTATCAGTGCACCCACATTTTATGGGCAGCTCGTTCAGCCCGGATGGGCACCGCCAGTTTGGGTATTCGGCAGAGTGTGGACGGTGCTGTATATCTTGATGGGAATCTCGGCTTGGTTGGTTTGGTGCAAAGGCCCTTCTGAGGTCGTACGCAACGCGCTATTGTTGTTTCTGGTACAGCTCGGCTTCAATGCTTTATGGAGCTGGATGTTCTTCGCGTGGCGGCTTGGGGGCGGGGCTTTCGCTGAAATCGTTTTGCTGTGGTTGCTTATTGCGCTGAATATGCGTGCGTTCTGGCGCATCCAACCCTTAGCCGGTTTGCTGTTCGTGCCCTATCTGGTTTGGGTAACTATTGCAGCCGCACTAAATTGGACGCTGTGGCAGGCTAATCAGGGCATACTTTGAAACAAATACGGCGTATCTCATTAAAGCTTGAATTGTTTCTTCGTCTCAGTAAATCAGATGACCATTCAGCTCTTGTTACTTCGAACCACTCAGTACAAAAGACTCAAGCGATATAATGTTATGGCGGCGCGAATGGTTTGCGAGTCCAAGCTATTCAAATCGCCCACTTCATTAACCGTGTGGCCGCCTGACCCCATCAGCCCAATGCCATCAAGTGCCATTACAACTTTATCCGCCACAAAAGAAATATCTGCTGCACCGGCATTGCGTGCGTTAATGGCAACCACCGATCCAAAACCATAGTCTTCGCTGGCTTTGCTGTAAATGGAAAGCAACTTGGCATTACCTTCGGTTGGTGCCATGGGAGGATAGCCGTCATCGAAAAGAATCGTAGCACTAGCACCCGGCAAATGCTCTGCCACAATCTTGCTCATGGTTTGCCGTGCAAGGTTTAATTGCTCGGGCGAAATAGCGCGCAAATCGCCATTCACACGCACCGTTTGGGCAATCACATTGCCTTTACCGAAGGCAGTGCCGCGTGAGGTTTGTTCATCGAGCGTAATGTCGGTGCCGCCCACAATCACACCGGGGTTAAAGCTCAGATTCGGCTGCGTGGACAATGCCACACGAAAGCCATCGAGAATACGCGCTGCTTCAAAAATGGCACCATAACCCACGTTCGGCTGAAAAATCTGTGAAGAATGTGCCGGCTTACCTTTCACCTCAAGCTGCCAGCCACTGGCACCACGGCGTGAAATAGCAGCAGTTTTCGGGTCGCCATCGCCATCTTCAAAGCCTATTGCAATATCGGCCCACTCGCCTGCAGCAAGCAAGGCTTTTTTGGATAATGACGTGGGATCGCCGCTGTTTTCTTCATCGCCAGTTAGCACCACGCGAATTTGCATATTGCGCAACTGTCCGGTTTCCCGCAACGCACGCAAGGCATGCACAATAATCACATCGCCGCCTTTCATATCGGTGATGCCAGGGCCACTGGCTTTGCCATCGCTGAGTGCCTGCATTTTTTGAAACGTGCTGTCTTCAGCAAAAACCGTGTCTAAATGACCAATCAATAAAATCCTCGGGCCACGCGTGCCATACTGCGCCACTAAATGCCCAGCGCGATTAAAGGCTTTGCCGTCTATCCATTGTGTTGAAAAACCTAATGCTTTGAACTCGCGCTCAAACACTGAGCCAACTTTGCGAACACCGGCGAAATTCATGGTGCCACTATTGATATCAACCGTTTCTTTTAGCAATGCCAGCGCGCGCTGGTGATCATTGCTAACGTGTGTTGCAATCGCCGTTTCAATTGGCTTGCTAATTTCTTTAGCCATGCAATTACTGCTAAATAAAATCAACGCGCCTGCAGTCACGCTAAAAATAACTAGAAGAATTCGATTCATATTTTCAGCACTCAATACGTTTTAGGAATCTGCATCATGATAGAGCCAACAATCGCAAAAATAGCCATCACAATCATCGGTAGCCACGTAAATGCCATGCCCCAGAAGCGGCCTTTCGAATAACCTTCGTTATGGCTAACACCCCAAGCATGCGCCACGCGCGATAGAAAAAATACACTGCCTAAAATATGAATAATAATGGGCGAATAACCAGTTAGCTCTAATGAGCCCAGCAAAATCAATGCTAATGGCATATATTCTGTGGCGTTAGCGTGCGCTCGTACACGGCATTGAAGCTCAATGTTATCGCCATGGCCAAGGCCAATTTTATGTTCGCGACGCCATTTCACTACGCGCAGCGCCAAAAAAATAACTAACAATGTGCATAAACCGGCATATAGCATCGAAATCATGGGTTAATCCTTATAAAGCATGTGCAAGCCATTCGGCCTGCTCATGGGTGGTTGAATATTTACCTTTGTCGTCACGGCACACATGCGCCGTTGCACTATCGGCATCGTGGGTAAAAAACAAAGTGACATCGCGAGCCAGCATGTCGGCCAGAAACACTTTTTTCTCATCAATAAGTAATTCAGGAAAGCGGTCGTAGCCCATGGTAATGGGCAAATGCACCCAAGCACGGCCAGGAATGAGGTCCGCACAAAAAACCACGCGCTCATGTTCGCCGATGATTTCTGCTAATAGTAAGCCCGGCGTGTGGCCATTACTATGATGAAAGCGCACGCTTTCACCCATACTGAGTGCGTAATCGCCAGCCACCAGTTCCAATCGGCCGCTGGCTGCTAGCAAGGCATTCAATTCTGGAATGAAACTGGCACGATCACGCGGGTGCGGGTTTTGTGCACGCTGCCAGCCAATATCGCTACAAACAAACGTGGCATTCGGAAATAATAATGTGGCCGGCGTATTTTCCTGCCAAGCGGCCAATAAACCGCCAGCATGGTCAAAATGCAGATGCGACAAAACCACTACATCAATATCGGCATCGTTGAAACCGATTTTTGCTAGCTCATTAAGCAATACGTGCTCTGATTCTTGAATACCAAAACGCTCACGCAGTTTCGGCTCAAAGAACGCGCCTACGCCGGTTTCGAACAATACCCGTTTGCCGTTTATATTTTCAACTAGCAAGGCACGACAAGCTAAATCAATGCGGTTGAGTTCATCGACATTAACCCAGTTTTGCCAGACCGCTTTCGGGGCGTTGCCAAACATGGCACCACCATCGAGCTTCTGTGAATTGCCAAGTAAAGACCACGCTTTCATGTTCATACTTTTTGCACCTGCAATTGTGCGAGCTTCAGTAACAACTGCTGTTCTGTTTCTGGGTATTGCGGATCTTTATCAATACACTCAACCGGGCAAACAACCACACACTGCGGTTCGTCAAAATGCCCTACGCATTCGGTGCATCGCTCATGGTGGATAATGTATATATTTTCACCTTGCGTTATAGCCTGATTCGGACAGGCTGGTTCGCAAACATCGCAATTGATGCACAGCTCATTGATTTTAAGGGCCATATTTTTTACACAAAACAGCCTTGCAGAAAGGCTGTTTCACTAGATTTCTAATTACGGAACTTCTTCAAATAAGAAACTGCCACCCGCCGCTTCAACTACAGCCTTCAC
This sequence comes from Arenimonas sp., assembly GCA_043747995.1. Lineage (GTDB taxonomy): Bacteria > Pseudomonadota > Gammaproteobacteria > Xanthomonadales > Xanthomonadaceae > Arenimonas. The sequence continues at coordinate 22,788 of JAYTOD010000048.1, read as the reverse complement.
ACGCTCAGCATCTTCCGATTTACCAATAAACAATACCGAGGAACCTTTGACAGCCGTTGCCGTTGCACCCGCGAAAGATTCAACTATAAAGTCAGCCATGGTTTTGCTATCTGGCGAGCCAAATACCAACAGTTGACCTTTCGTTACAGTTCTTGATATTGCTGGCTGTACCACATCCATCTGACGGCTATACGGGCTAGATACTTCCGGATTTTTTGGATCGTTATCTGCCGTTTTGCTGTTAATCGGTAAAAAATATGGAATGATACGATCTGTAACCACTTCCTGATATTCTGGCTTTGTGACTACGCTTTGCAGATATTGCTTCCATGCAGCGCTGTCATCTGTTGTTGGAACAGCAAGCACCACAGGAGCTGCACTTTTTGCAGTTTCATCAGACTCTTTTTTGCCGCATGCGGTTAAAGCTAAAAGCATCGCTAGGCTAGACAAACTCAATAGTAATCGTGACATAGTAACCTCGTTTGTGTGTTGATTATTGCTTCCATTTTGCCACCAATGCTAAATGCACATTAGCCGGCACAAATTCTGAAACATTACCGCCTAAGCGCGCAACTTCACGCACTAGCGATGATGAAATAAAACTAAATTGCTCTGAAGGCGTCAAGAATACGGTTTCAACATTAGTAATCAAATGTCGATTCATGCTGGCTAGCTGAAATTCATACTCGAAATCCGAAACAGCACGTAAGCCACGCAATAAAACGCCAGCATGCATTTCATGCACGAAATCCGCCAATAAACCATGAAAGCCAACCACACGTACATTCTTGTGTATGGCCAAGGCTTCGGTTGCCAATGCAACACGCTCATTTAAATCAAAGGCCGGTTTTTTATTCGGACTATCCGCTATCGCCAATACAATTTCATCAAACAACAAAGATGCTCGAGCAACCAGATCCAAATGGCCATTAGTAATCGGATCGAATGTACCCGGATATACCGCCGTGCGGTATGCATTTTGACTCATAGTGCGCTCTGCTTATTTCCCAATGTAGTGTATCAGCCAACCGAGGATTTATGCCATTGGCCAAGCAAAAAATGGCTTTGCGAGGTTTTATCCTGCTTTAGAATACTCAATTGCTCTGGCAAGGCAATGATTTCCTTAACAGAATGCTCAATATAAACCTGCGCCCTTTCATTAAGCACAGGAGCCAAGCACTTCCATAGTGCAGTCCACTGCGAAAATGCAAACGGCGGATCAAGGAACGCTACATCGAATGGTGCGCCTTGGTAGGCACTAAGCCATTTCAGGCTGTCGGCCTGAATAATTTCGACCGAATCTGTTTTCAGCCGGACTGAATTGTCACGAAGCACTTGCGCAACCTCGTAATCATTTTCAACTAACACAACGTGTTTAGCGAGCCTTGACGCCGCTTCAAATCCTAAAGCACCAGAGCCTGCGAATAAATCCAGCACCTGTTTATCTTGAATGCTATGCTGAAGCCAGTTAAAAACAGTTTCACGAACGCGATTGGAGGTGGGTCGTAAGCCGTTTTTGTCTAGCACTGGCAATTTCGAGCCTTTCAGCGTTCCGGCTATAATACGCACCAAGCCTGTACCTGTTTTTTTCACACGCAATCCCCATATCCTTAGTACGCACTGACTATTGTGACTCAGAATCGCCTTATGTTTGATTTATTCAAAAGCTTATTTTCACGCAACCCGAAACTCGATGCCGACCTACTCGACGAACTGGAAATCGCCTTAATTAGCGCCGATGTTGGTGTGAAAGCCAGCGCGCAGATTATGGCGCCACTACAAAAACGCTTTAAGGCCCGCGAATTCAGCAATTCCCAACAATTGCTAGCGGCCTTACGACAACAACTGATGGATTTATTGGCGCCAATTCATAAGCCGTTAGTGATTAACCCTGCGCACAAACCTTTTGTAATATTAACGGTTGGTGTAAATGGGGTTGGTAAAACCACCACCATTGGCAAACTGGCATGCCGCTTTCAGCAAGATGGACACAGCCTAATGCTAGCCGCAGGCGATACCTTTCGAGCCGCTGCCGTTCAGCAATTACAAATTTGGGGCGAACGCAATAATGTCGCGGTCATTGCACAAGGCCAAGATGCTGACCCAGCTTCAGTGGCGTTTGATGCCTTGCAAGCGGCACAATCACGCGGTTTTGATGTGTTGATTGTTGACACAGCTGGCCGCTTGCATACACAAACACATTTAATGGCCGAGCTCAGCAAAATCAAACGCGTTATGGCTAAGCTTGATGCCAGCGCTCCGCATGAAGTATTGCTTATAATTGATGGCACCACTGGGCAAAATGCTATTAATCAATGCCGCGCATTCAATGAGGCAGTTGGCGTTACTGGCCTAGTGGTTACCAAGCTTGATGGCAGCGCCAAAGGTGGCGTATTGTTTGCCTTAGCCAGCGAATTCGGCATTCCTATTCGGTTTATTGGGCTTGGCGAGAAGCCTGAAGATTTGCGTGCCTTTGACCCCGAATCGTATGTGAATGCTTTGCTGCCTGAACATCTGTAATGGCCGAGTTTATTTTTGCTAAGCGCTTACTGGCTTGGCACCAGCAGCATGGCCGGCACGATTTGCCTTGGCAACATCCGCGCTCGGATTATCAGGTTTGGGTTTCGGAAATTATGTTGCAGCAAACGCAAGTCAGCACGGTCATCTCGTATTTCAATGCCTTTATGCAGACATTCCCAACACTTGGCGATTTAGCACGTGCGCCAAGTGAAAAAGTAATGCAACTCTGGGCTGGCCTTGGCTATTATTCTAGGGCGCGTAATTTACACAAAAGCGCGCAAATCTGCCTAGCGCAATTTGATGCTGAATTGCCAAAAACATATGCCGGACTAATCGCTTTACCGGGCATTGGGCGCTCCACTGCTGGCGCTATTCTTAGCCAAGCGCTCGGCTTGCCGTTCGCCATTTTAGATGGCAACGTGAAACGTATATTAACGCGCTTCCATGCCATTGCCGGCGATAGCAATACTAACGCGGTGCAAAGCCAGCTTTGGCAACTTGCCGAATCGCACTTGCCTACTACAAAGCTGGCCGATTACACGCAAGCCCTGATGGACCTTGGCGCAACGCTATGCACTCGCAGCAAACCGAATTGCGCGCGTTGCCCATTAGCTACACATTGCCAAGCCTTGCTAAGCAACAGTGTGACAAATTTTCCTAGTAAAAAAGCACACAAACTCATTCCAAAACGCGAAACTTTTGCCCTGATTATGCTCTCGGAAAATAATGAAATCTTGCTAGAAAAACGACCAAACCATGGCATTTGGGGCGGATTATTTTCATTGCCGGAAGCTAGCGATGCGTTACAAGCTCAGATTCTTGCTAAGCAGTTTATTTTGCGAACAGAAAAATATGCTCAATTAACAACAATCAGCCATCAATTTAGTCATTTTCAACTTGCCATACAACCCATAGTTTGGCGAAAATGTGCGCGCAAAGTACATATCATGGATAATGATCGATATCAATGGATTGCTCACCAGCAACTTTCGCAAATTGGCTTGCCCGCCCCCATCAAAAAACTCCTGCAGGATTTAAAATGAGTCGTATTGTGTTCTGTCAAAAAACCCAAACCGAAGCCGAAGGCCTAGATTTTATTCCTTGGCCGGGCGAATTGGGCAAGCGCGTATTTGAACATATTGGCAAAATTGCTTGGGCCGAATGGCTAGCACATCAAACTATGCTGATTAATGAAAACCGGCTTTCACCATTAGATCCGAAGCATCGTGCCTATTTGCAAACCGAAATGGAAAAATATCTATTTGGCGATGGTGCAGAAAAACCAGCTGGCTATACGCCCGAATAAACTATTTTGAGAGTTTTTCGGCCTTTTCTAACTCACGCTTGGCTTTTTCAGCCGCTTTCATGGCCTTAACATCAACAGGCCTAATTTCTAGAATACGGCATTTATCATTAAAGCTATTGTTGTTACTAAGCACTTTTATTGAATCGAACTTAGCGTTTATGCTAGAGCCTTTATTATCGATTTGTATTGCATGCGCCCAAGTTAAATTTCGGCAAAACTGGTCTACATCCAACAAATAGGCTCTGTTGCTAGCTTCCCAAAGCAATAAAGCATCATCACCTAAAGGTTCAAAATCATAACTGCGTGTAAATGGCACTGAATTCTTGGCTTCGCCAACAAACTCGCTAACAAACGCTTTGCGTTGTGCATATTTATCCACTTTCTGCACTGGCTTTTCAAGCGCAATGCTGGTTCCCGCCATCAAACTTAAAAACACAACTGCATATTTCAAGCTATGCATGTTTTTCTCCCATGTGGAACTACACACTATCAAAGCCATGTGTTTTTGTCAGTTAAGTATGAAAGCCATTCAGCCAATACTTAGATAAATCGGCTTGCCAAATTCAGCCCTAAGCCATACAATAGTCGGCTTAGGCAGCAATGCCCGTGGCCAATTAGCTCAGTTGGTAGAGCAAGGGATTGAAAATCCCTGTGTCCTTGGTTCGATTCCGAGATTGGCCACCATTTATACCAAAACTCTGCTTCGGCGGGGTTTTTTGTATTTACTAAGTGTTATGCTTAAAAAAATATTTACTCATAATTGGAAGCCCATGCGCACTTCGACCTTGCTAGGTTTAAGCTTTAGTATCGCAATACTACTTTGCAGTTGTTCAAGCGCGCCAACCAAACGCTACTTTCCACCGCAAGCCAGCCTACAACAACTGCAACACCTTGGTAATGGCCAATGGCAGGCGCAGGTCCGCATTCAGAACTTCAGCACAGGCGCTGTCGAATTCAAAAACCTAGCGCTGAACGTGCAGATTCAGGATTTGGAATGGACCACGATTGCGCCCGCTGAATCCCAAAAAATTGGCCCTAATAATGCCGAAATATTCACACTCAACATTCCATTCAATGCCAAAATATCACAAGTGCTAAGCGATCGTTTGAATAAATCCCAGTCAATTCGTTATGCGCTACAAGGCAGTATCCAAAGCATCGATCCTAACAAAACTTACACGCTTGATTATCAAGGCCGCTTAAATCCAGCCCCAGGGCTAGATGGCGTTTTCCGTTAACTCCACTGAACTCCTATGAATACTTATAAAGCACCCTTGAAAGATATGAAATTTGTGATGTTCGACCTATTGCAGGCCGAACAAACCTATCAACAACTTGGTTTCGACAACACAGATCGCGAAATTCTTGACGCTGTTTTAGAAGAGGCCGCTAAATTTTCTGAGCAAGTACTTTCACCACTAAACAGTAGTGGCGATCAGCAGGGCTGCCGTTTTGACAAAGACAGCGGCAAAGTAACAACCCCAGATGGCTTTAGGCAAGCCTATCTGCAATTTGTTGAAGCGGGCTGGAGCGGCCTAACTGCATCTGAAGAACTTGGCGGGCAAAATATGCCGGAAAGCTTAGCCTGTGTTTTTAAAGAGATGATTGATGGTGCGAATTTATCGTGGGGAAATTACCCCTTGCTTTCACATGGCGCCGTTGAAGCCTTGAAACATTATGGTGATGCATGGCAACAGGAAATTTTCCTAAAAGCAATTACCGAAGGCCGTTGGACTGGCACCATGTGCCTCACCGAACCACATTGCGGCTCAGATTTAGGTTTACTGAAAACACGTGCAACACCAAATGCTGACGGCAGTTTCGCAATTTCAGGTACCAAAATATTTATCACCGGTGGCGAGCATGATCTAACCGACAATATCATTCATTTAGTGCTAGCGCGCTTGCCCGATGCACCTGCTGGTGTGAAAGGCATTTCTTTATTTATTGTGCCAAAAATTAATGTTGATCAAACTGGCGAGCTATTGGATGCGAACACAGTTCGCTGCGGATCTATTGAACATAAAATGGGCATCCATGGTTCGGCAACCTGTGTCATGCATTTTGATGATGCCAAAGGCTACTTAATCGGTGAAGCGCATCGCGGTTTAAATGCGATGTTTATTATGATGAATTCAGCGCGCATTGCAGTAGGATTGCAAGGTTTGGGACTGATGGATCGGGCATATCAAAATGCCTTGGCTTATAGCCGTGATCGTCTGCAAATGCGCTCGCTAAGTGGTGCTAAATTTCCCGAAAAAGCGGCTGATCCAATAATAGTGCACCCCGATGTGCGGCGTATGTTACTGACTTGCAAGGCTCTAACCGAAGGCGCGCGTTGTTTGGCTTATCAGGCTACTGTGCAAATTGATAGAGCTGATCGCACGCAAGATCCGGAGCGAAAAGCCCAAGCAGAAATGTACCTCGGCTTTCTAACCCCTATTGTTAAAGCTGCACTGACTGAATGGGCCAATGAATGCGCCTATCATGCCCTGCAATGTTTTGGCGGCCATGGTTATGTGCAGGAATGGGGCATGGAGCAATTAGCGCGTGATGCTCGAATCACCACTATTTATGAAGGCACCACGCAGATTCAGGCACTTGATTTAATAGGCCGAAAAACACTACATACACAAGGTGCAGGGCTGAAGGTCTTTCTGGCACAAATTAATGACTATTGTAAAAATTATCCGGATAGTGAATTCACGCCAATACTTCAAGAAACAGCAGCGCTTTGGGCTGATGTTTCGCAGGAAATAGCAGAAAAATCAGCGACCAATCCAGAAGAAGTGGGCGCGAGCTCGTATGATTATTTATTTTTATCGGCCTATAGTTGCTTAGCGTATTGGCTGGCGCAATCGGCGCAAATAGCCAGCGCAGGCAATGATGCGGCATTCGCCACATCAAAGCTAGAGACTGCGCGCTTTTATTTTGCACGTATCTTGCCACGTGCCCAACAACATGCCAGCAGTTTGCGAAGCGGCAGCGGCACGTTGATGAATTTAGACAGCGATTTGTTTTGATCTTGTAGGGGCGGCCCGATGTGGCCACCCAACTTTATACGTGAAACATCAGGGCGGTCACATCGGGCCGCCCCTACATATAATATTTATTGGTCGGGACGGCGAGATTTGAACTCACGACCCTTTGCCCCCCAGGCAAATGCGCTACCAGGCTGCGCTACGCCCCGACATATAAATTGAGTGTCCTACTGGCATCAGTTGAGAATGTGTAAAATCTCTTCTAAATCTGTACGCAACTGCTTGCTTTCAAGCAACGTATTGGCTTTATTGAACTGTGTTTTCGAATGGCCTTCTAATTGTAAGCGCGCGCCACCAATGGTATAGCCTTGTTGGTATAAAAGATCGCGAATTTCTCGAACTTTAAGTACATCATGGCGTTGATAATAACGGCGATTGCCACGGCGCTTAACTGGATTTAGAGTTTCGAACTCGGTTTCCCAGTAACGCAACACATGCTGCTTTACATCACACAATTCACTGACTTCGCCAATGGTGAAATAGCGCTTTGCGGGTATTTCAGGCAGCTCTTTATTACAACTCGGATCCAGCATAACTTTCAACTCGTTCTTTTAATTTTTGGCCAGGACGAAAGGTTACCACGGTGCGTGCAGTAATGGGTATCTCTTCACCTGTTTTTGGATTACGACCAGGCCGTTGGCTTTTATGGCGCAAATCAAAATTACCAAATCCTGATAATTTTACTTGTCGACCAGATTCCAACGCCGAACGTAGAGTGTCAAAAAACATGTCGACAAATTCCTTTGCTTCACGTTTATTCAAACCAACTTCTTCAAACAAACGATCTGCCATTTCTGCTTTTGTTAACGCCATAAATCACCTCAAATAAGAATAAAATTATCCGCGCAATACGGCTTGGCAGTCCTTGCCGAGCTGGGTTATTACATCGGAAACCGATTGCTCAATCTCTACGTCGTTTAGAGTGCGCGAAATATCATGTAAAATCAAGCCTATAGCGAGACTTTTTGTATTATCCGGCAAACCAACGCCGTGGTATTGATCAAAAACACTTACCGATTGTAAGCGCGAGCCGAGTACAGCTTGCACACAACGCTCTATTTCGCCCCAAGAAATCGACTCAGGAACCAGCAAAGCTAAATCACGGCGCACGCTGGGAAAGCGTGATACAGCAACCGTCTTCGGCAACTGGCGCAATGGCAGTGCTGATAAATTCAACTCAAAAGCATACACATCGGCCGGCAGATCCAAGGTTTTATTCAAGCCCGGATGTAAAGCGCCTATGCAGCCAACGAGCCGGTCATCAATGAATACATTGGCACTGCGGCCTGGATGCAAAAACGATTGTGTGGATGCCTGATAGCGCGCGGCAAACCCTGCACTGGCTAATGTTGCATCGAGCACGGCTTTAACATCATAAAAATCAACTGGCGCAGATTTTACTGACCATTGCTCAGCCCAAGATGCACCAGTGAATATCGCAGAAAGTGTTTGTTGCTCAAGCGGTGCGGCGCCATCTTGCAGGCTGAACACGCGACCCATTTCGAATAAACGTAGGCGTGTTTGTTGGCGGGCGCTGTTATTGATTAAAGTTTTCACTAAGCCCGGCAATAAAGAGGTGCGCATTACTGCCAATTCGGCGCTTAGCGGATTAGCCAGCGCAACTGCGCCTTGGCTAAGCTGCCAATCATTCAGCACACTAGCATCCACAAACGCGTAGTTAATGGTTTCCTGCACATCCATGGCTAACATCTGTGCCCGTAATGCCGACTCATCCAAACTCAATTCAGAACGCGACACCAGCGGCACTTCACCGCTTGGCGTGCGCACTGGAATGTGCTCATAGCCAACAATGCGGGCAATTTCTTCAATCAGGTCTTCTTCAATGGCGATATCGAAGCGACGGCTTGGCGCTAATACCTGCCAGCCATGCGCTTCAGGCTGAACCTGCATGCCCAGGGCACGCAGAATCTGCTCAACGCGCGCATCAGGTACACTCATGCCAAGAACGCGTTCTAAGCGCATACGGCGCAAACCAACCGGTATGGCGGTTTCGATAAACTCAGGCGCCTCAGCAATTGTAATTGGGCCGGCATTGCCGCCCATAATTTCCAGCACTAAAGCACTAGCACGCTCCAATGCCAGTAACGGCAATTGCGGATCCACGCCGCGCTCAAAACGGTGCGAGGCATCGGTGTGCAAGCCAAGCTTGCGCGAACGGCCAATAATCACACTCGGAATGAAATGCGCGCTTTCCAGAAACACCGAGGTGGTGGCATCAGATACGCTACTCGCTAAACCGCCCATTACGCCAGCCACTGCAATCGCTTTATCGTTATCAGTAACAACCAGAAATTCTGGGCTAAGCGTTACCTCGCGCGAGTCTAATAGCTGACAGTTTTCATTGGCATGGGCACGACGCACACCAATTGGGCCGCTGAGTTTATCAGCATCAAAGGCATGCATCGGCTGGCCGAGTTCGAGCATTACAAACTGGGTGATATCCACTAAAGGGCTAACTGGCCGAATGCCAGCACGTTTGAGTTTTTCGCTTAGCCAAAGCGGCGATTTTGCAACACTGTTCAAACCTTCAATAATTCGGCCACAATAGCGTGGGCAATCAGCTTTGGCGTCAATCGTAATCGCTAAGATTTTATTGCTAGTAACGGGCACTTCCGGTATTTGCATGGCAGTAACCTGAGTCTGCAATGCGGCGGCCACATCAAAGGCAATGCCACGAATCGAAAAGCAATCGGCACGATTTGGCGTTAATTTTAATTCGAAACGCGCATCTGGCAAGCCAAGGTATTCCGCTAGGGCAACACCAACAACGGCATCTTCCGGCAATTCCAAAAGTCCAGATGCTTCCGCATCAATGCCCAGCTCTTTGGCTGAGCACAGCATGCCAAACGATTCAACACCGCGCAGTTTGGCGGCTTTAATTTCAAAATCACCCGGCAACTTGGCATCAATCTGCGCCAGCGGTGCTTTCAAGCCAACACGGGCATTGGGCGCACCACACACAATCTGCACAGTTTTCTGGTGGCCAATAGCCACTTGGCAAACATTCAAGCGATCGGCTTCTGGGTGTTTCTGTATCGAAACGATTTCAGCCACAATAACGCCTTCAAGCGCAGCACCAATAGCGGTATCTTCTTCCACTTCCAAACCAATGGCAGTAAGGCAGGCAGAAAGCTGCTCATGACTGGCTGTTGTTTGCACATGTTGTCGTAACCAACTTTCAGGGAATTTCATAACTCAACAATCCATAGGGCGTGCCTTGGCTCGCCAATCTCAATAATCCATAGGGCGTGCCTTGGCGCGCCTATCATGCGAATTGCTTCAAGAAACGCGTATCGTTTTCGAAAAAGCTACGTAAATCATTTACGCCATAACGCAACATCGCGAAACGTTCAATGCCTAAGCCGAACGCGAAACCGGTATAGCGTTCTGGGTCAATACCGCAATTGCGCAATACATTCGGATGTACCATGCCGCAGCCCAACACTTCCAGCCAACGCGTACTACCATCGGGTTGTTGCCAAGCAATATCCACTTCAGCAGAAGGCTCAGTAAACGGGAAATAGCTCGGCCGAAAACGCATATCAAAATCTTGTTCAAAGAATGCCTTAACGAATGCTGCCAATGTGCCTTTTAAATCGGCAAAGCTAGAGCTTTCATCAACCAACAAGCCTTCCATTTGGTGAAACATCGGCGTGTGTGTTTGATCGGAATCAGAGCGATACACTTTGCCGGCAGCAATCATCCGGAACGGCGGTTTGTTATCTTGCATAAAACGCACCTGCACGCCCGATGTATGGGTGCGCAGCAAATGGCCACTCGGGAAATAAAATGTGTCGTGCATGGCGCGCGCTGGATGATGTGGCGGAAAATTCAGCGCTTCAAAATTATGCCAATCGTCTTCAATTTCTGGGCCCTGCGCAGTTTGATAACCCAAGCGCGAAAAGATTTCGCTGATGCGCTCCAAGGTTTTGCTAACTGGATGGGCATTGGCTGGCAAAAGGCCACGGCCAGGTAAAGTTATGTCAATGCGTTCGCTAGCTAATCGCAAATCAAGTGCAGTTCGCTCCAAGGCCAGTTTTTTATCGGCCAGTGCGTTCGAAATAGCGTCTTTACTGCGGTTGATTTGCTCGCCGGCGGCTTTTCGCACATCTGCTGCTAAAGCACCCAATTGCTTGAGCTGCAGGGTTATCTGGCCTGTTTTACCTAATAGCGCCACACGCAACGCATCAAGCGCGTCTAAGCTATTAGCGTTGGCAATTTGCAACAAGGCTTGCTCGGTTACTGTTTCGATGTCGGTCATCACACACCAGGCGGGTTTTAAAAATGAAAATGGGGAAGGACATCTGCCCTTCCCCATTCGTATGTTCGTTATCGCAGCTTACAAGGTGCGGCTACAGCCTCTCCTATAAACCACTACTACAGCGAATTACGCAGCGAGAGCGTTCTTTGCTTGCTCAGCGATTTTTGCAAACGCATTTGCATCATGAATGGCGATATCGGCCAAGGCTTTACGATCAAGCTTGATATTGGCTTTCAATACACCGTTCATAAAACGGCTGTAGCTCAGACCATGCATACGGGCTGCCGCATTGATGCGAACAATCCATAAGCTACGGAACTGACGTTTACGTTGTTTACGGCCGATGTATGCGTATTGAGCAGCTTTGGTGACTGCTTGTTTGGCAACACGGAAAACTTTACGGCGAGCGCCATAATAGCCTTTGGCCAGTTTAAGAATTTTTTTGTGACGGGCGCGTGCCGTTACACCACGTTTGATTCGTGCCATGTTTCAATCCTCCTTAAAGATAGGGTAGCATGCGATCTAAACGACCCGCGTCTTCTGCACGCACATGATTCTTTTGGCGCAGATTACGTTTACGTGTAGTCGATTTCTTGGTGAGGATGTGGCTACGATTTGCGTGGCCGCACTTGTATTTGCCGGAAGCTGTTTTTCTGAAACGCTTAGCTGCCGCCCGGTTGGTCTTGATTTTATTCTTGGCCATTTGGGGTATATCCTTTTTGAAGTTAAGTTCTGACTAGGCGATGGTTTTCACCATTCTTTCCGTCCTGCCTATGCCGCGAGTGGGCTCAGATGAGCCCGAAGTCCATTACGTTGCCCGAAAGCTAACGGTTTACGCAACCGCTTGGCGAACCAAGAGCCGACTATTATGCCTGTTTTTTCATGCTTGAACAAGCCCAAAGACTTAAAAGCTGAATAAAAACGAGCCCTTACTGACTTTAATTCAGCAAATGCTCATGATATTTATGCATTTGACGTTGAAGCGCTTACTTTTTCTTCGGCGCAATCATCATAATCATCTGCCGGCCTTCAAGGCGCGGGCGCGATTCAATCACGGCTTCTTCAGCCAAATCGGCTTCAATGCGCTTGGTCATTTCAATGCCGAGCTCTTGGTGCGACATTTCACGACCTTTGAAACGAACATTAATTTTGACTTTGTCGCCATCATCCAAGAAGCGACGGACGTTACGCAATTTGATGCTGTAATCGCCAACATCGGTGGTTGGGCGGAATTTAACTTCCTTGATTTCGACCACTTTCTGCTTTTTCTTGGCGGCAGCAGCTTTCTTCTGAGCTTCGAAGCGGAATTTGCCATAGTCCATCACACGACAAACCGGTGGATCGGAGTTTGGCTGAATTTCAACTAAATCCATGCCGGAATCTTCAGCGAGGGCCAAAGCCTCTTCGCGGGACAGAACCCCGACCATTTCGCCATCTGCACCGATTACACGGACACGTGGCACGCGGATTTCATTGTTTTTACGATTACCTTTTTCTGCAACTGGCGTATTGATTATTGAATCCTCTTGTGAAATAAAACCCACCGCTTAATGCAGTGGGGTCTCATGGCTTAATCGTTCGATGAAAGCATCCAACGACATCACCCCTAAATCTTCGCCCGAACGTGAGCGTACCGCAACCTGAGCATTCTCTTTTTCTCGGTCACCAATAACTAACAAATACGGGACGCGTTGCAAAGTATGCTCGCGAATTTTATAACCGATTTTCTCATTACGCAAATCTTTTGCTACTCGGAAGCCTTTTTGGACTAGTGCTTTCTGAATGGATTGTACATAATCGGCCTGTGCATCAGTGATATTCATAACCACCGCCTGTACCGGTGAAAGCCAAGTAGGAAGCACTCCTGCGTGACTTTCAATGAGAATTCCGATGAACCGTTCCATTGAACCAACGATGGCGCGATGCAACATCACTGGATGTTGGCGTGTTGAGTGCTCATCGACGTATTCTGCGCCAAGACGCTCAGGCATCATAAAATCGACCTGCATGGTGCCAACCTGCCAACCACGGCCAATCGAATCGCGCATATGGTACTCGATTTTCGGGCCATAAAAGGCACCCTCACCCGGCAGTTCCTGCCATTCAACATCACACGCCGACAAAGCCGAACGCAGGGCGTTTTCAGCCAAATCCCAGGTTTCATCGGTGCCTAAGCGCTTTTCTGGACGCAACGCTATCTTCAATGAAATATCGGAAAATCCGAAATCGCTATAGACCTGCATAGCTTGCTGGTGAAAAGTTGTGACTTCGGCTTCAACTTGCTGTTTAGTGCAGAAGATATGTCCATCATCTTGGGTGAACGAGCGAACCCGCATAATGCCATGCAGTGCACCGGATGGCTCGTTGCGATGGCAAGAACCAAATTCGCCATAACGGATTGGCAAGTCGCGGTAGCTGTGCAGGCCTTGGTTGAAAATTTGAATATGCCCAGGGCAATTCATCGGCTTCACAGCATACGTGCGTTTTTCCGATTCAGTGAAAAACATATTTTCTTTGAAATTATCCCAATGCCCGGATTTTTTCCATAAGCTCACATCTAGAATTTGTGGGCAACGCACTTCCTGATAGCCAGAATCGCGATATACACGACGCATATATTGCTCAACCACTTGCCACAAGGCCCAGCCTTTGGGGTGCCAAAACACCATGCCTGGCGCTTCTTCTTGCTGATGGAATAAATTTAAGGCTTTACCGATTTTGCGGTGATCGCGTTTTTCGGCTTCTTCAAGCTGGAATAAATACGCTTTCAGGTCTTTGTCATTCAGCCAAGATGTGCCATAAATGCGACTGAGCATGGCGTTGTTGGAATCGCCGCGCCAATACGCACCGGCTACTTTCATGAGCTTAATCGCGCGTAGTTTATCGGTATTTGGCACATGTGGGCCACGGCACAAATCGGTGAATTCGCCTTGCGAGTACAAAGAAAGATCTTCGCTTGCAGGAATTGATTCGATAATTTCAGCTTTATAATGCTCGCCGAGATTTTTAAAATATGCCACTGCTTCATCACGTGACTTTACAGTGCGCGACACCGTATGCGCTTCCTTAATAATTTTAGCCATTTCAGCTTCAATCAAAGGCAAATCATCGGGTGTGAAAGCACGTTCATAGGCAAAATCATAGAAAAAGCCATTGTCGATTACCGGACCAATGGTGACTTGCGCGCCAGGGTACAAACGCTGCACGGCTTGCGCCAATAAATGCGCCGAAGAGTGGCGCAGAATATCCAGAGCATCGGGGTGTTTTTCAGTGACAATTTCAAGCAGGCTGTCTTTACCGATGACAAAGCTGGTGTCAACCAATACGCCATCAACTTTTCCGGCTAAAGCAGCTTTCGCTAAGCCGGCGCCAATTGAGGCAGCCACCTCAGCTACAGAAACAGGGTTTTCGAATGGGCGCTTGGAGCCGTCAGGCAGGGTTACATTAATCATAATTCAAAATTTAAAAAATAAAAAAAGACGCCAAGCGTCCAGTATTGGGCTTAGCACAGGCATTATCGATGTGAGATGCTAGTTATCATGTCGTACACTTAGCGCAGTGCGCCACCTTGTATTTATGTGTCTAAATTAGGCTTTTATAGGCTAAAAGTCAATCTAAATAAGGTTTATGCGCAAATTTTCATCAAAAAAAACACCGCAGAAGCGGTGTTTTTAGTATGCAGTAACTGTCTGAAAATTAGTCTATATAGCTACCAAAGGTAGTTACATTCAAACGACCATTGCTAAGCACTTTGCCTGCGCACGATGCAGTTGCTGTGGCTGTGCCTAATATGGCTGCTTTAATTTGAGTCGCCGTTGCGCTTGGGTTATTTGCTTTATACAATGCTGCAGCACCGGTTACGTGTGGTGTTGCCATTGAGGTGCCACTATAGCTGGCATAACCGCCCGAAATTGCAAATTTTCTACCTTTACCCGATTGCACTGGCACGGTTGAGTTTACAGCTGAGCCTGGGGCGCAGATATCGACGCTAGTTGCGCCATACTGCGAGAAGCTCGATAACGCGCCTGTGCTGGTGATTGATGCAACGGCAATAATATTGCTATTTGTGTAGCCACTTGGATAGGACGGTGATGCGTCATTATCTGAAGCGCCATTACCTGCTGCCGCAACAAACAAAATACCCGCATTATTTGCACGCTCAATCGCGTCTGCTAGGCCTTGTGAAAAACCGCCGCCGCCCCACGAATTATTTGTTGCCACTACTGGCACACCCGCATTTTTCAAGTCAGTAAAATAATCAACCGCTTTAATTGCATTGGCTGTGGTGCCACCTTGTGACCCCAAGAATTTGGCGTTTAACAATTTAACCGAATGACACATGCCGACCACACCAATACCGTTGTTGCCAACGCCACCAATAGTGCCAGATACGTGTGTACCATGATCGTCGCCTACGCCATCAAATACAGAACTGTTGTTGCCGTCGAAATCCCAGCCATACACATCGTCAACATAACCATTACCGTCGTTATCAATACCGTCAAAAGTATTATCGCCAGGATTTTTATAGGCATTGGCGGCTAGATCTGGATGCGCATACATGTAGCCTTCATCAATCACACCCACAACAACACTTGAACAGTTATGGTTGGCGTTAGGCACACTACCTGAGCCTGAGCCATATTGGTTTGCTGGTGATGTGCCAGCGCCATACATGCCCCACAATTGGCCATTGGTGTAATAAGTGTCATTCGGGCCACTAACCGTGCCTGAATGCTTCACAATCCAATTGGGTTCTGCGTAATCAACGGATGGGTCTTTTGCAATTGCATCAATTTTCGAAGCCATGGTGGTGCCGGCTGCAAATTTCAACAAATCAATATCGCCACGAAAGTTTAAACGACCACCCTTTCTACCTAGTACACCAGCACGTTCGCCGCTGAGCATTTTTTGTACGCGAATTTTATCAGCTTCAGTTGCAGATGCTTTGTACTGAACAATCAATTGCCCAGCTACATACTGCTTACCATTTTGCAAATCGCGCTTAACTAAATCTGTACGACCACCTGCTTCTACTGAAGATGCCGCACCGAATGCCAGCAAAGTGGCCGCAGCCAATAGTGAGAGTTTCATCATTGAAGTACACCTTATGTATATGTTCCAAACAACACCACGCTGTTTAGTCCCATGAACATACGATGAATGGCCATATATGTCAATATCAAGCCTAAAATAACGTAACATTTTCCAGCTCCATAACTCTTTGCAATGTTTGTTTTAAACTTCAAGGTAAAGCCTGTATTTGTCAATCAAAATTCCTTATAAGTCAGGTATTTACAACATGAAGTTATCCATTTATAGTTACTTAGCTAAAAATTTTTGGACACTTTTATGAGCACTAGCATTCACGACTTCCACGACGATGTACGCAACGCGGATATTAAAATATGGATTAATGGCCAACTGAAACCGCGCGCTGAGGCCGTTGTTTCAGTATTTGACAGCGGATTTGTACTAGGCGATGGTGTGTGGGAAGGGTTTAGGGTGCTTGCCGGCCAGCCGGTATTTTTGGCAGCGCACCTTGATCGCCTGTTTGAAGGCGCGAAAGCTATTGCTCTTGATATCGGTCTATCACGCATACAGCTCGCCCAAGCCATTGATGAAACCTTAAAGGCTAATGGTATGACCGACGACGTGCACGTGCGACTGATGGTGACCCGCGGCGTTAAACGCACGCCATACCAAGATCCGCGCGCCTGTATTGGTAATGCAACAGTGGTGATGATTGCCGAATACAAAACCCCAAAACCAGAAACACTCAACACTGGGTTAAACCTGTTCACTGTGCATGTTCGGCGCGGCTACCCAGATGTGCAAGACCCGAAGCTCAATTCACACAGCAAGCTCAACTGCATCACGGCTTGCATACAAGCTACCGAAGCCGGTGTTGATGAAGCACTGATGCTCGACCCACACGGCTTTGTGGCAACTTGCAATTCCACGCATTTCTTTATCGTGCGCAAAGGCGAAGTATGGACCTCAACTGGCGATTATTGTTTAGGCGGCATCACGCGCGCCAATATCTTGGAAATTTGTAAGCATAATGGTATTGTCTGCCATGAAAAAAACTTCAGCCTAACGCAAGTGTATAGTGCCGATGAAGCGTTTTGCACTGGCACGTTTGCCGGTGTTGTGCCAGTTCGAAAAATCGATGGCCGCGTGATTGGCGACGCCCTACCCGGCCCGATAGTGCAACGCTTGCAACAGCTGTATCAAGAACTGGCGCAACGTGATGTTGTAGTTGCCAGCGGCCAACGTTTAGCATGAGTGGCTTGCGCGTCGATCGCTCCCGGCACCCTGCCTCCCGCGACACTAGCGCGTCCCTGCGCGTCGCCATGTGGAGCGGGCCGCGTAATATCTCCACCGCGATGATGCGCAGCTTTGAAAATCGCGACGATTGCGTGGTGTCTGATGAACCACTGTATACAGCATTTTTAAAGCAAACCGGATTAGATCACCCAGGATCAGAAGAAATTATTGCCGATGGCGAATGCGATTGGCGCAAAGTTACTGCAAAGCTTACTGGCGACATTCCTGATAACAAAACGGTTTGGTATCAAAAACACATGAGCCATCATCTGCTTGAGGGTATGGATCACCAATGGATGTATGCACTGAGCAATGTGTTTTTAATTCGCCATCCAATTGCGGTTGTAGCTTCGTATATTAAATCCCGTGCCGACGTGGCGCCGAACGATATTGGCCTACTACAACAAGCAGCGCTTTATGATGAATTAATCCGCGAAACCGGGGAAACTCCGTTAGTCATCGATTCATCCGAGTTTTTGGGCAATCCACGCGGGTTTTTAATAGCATTATGCAATCACGTTGGCATTGCGTTTCAAGAAGCGATGCTGTGCTGGCCAAGCGGGCCACGAAGTAGCGATGGCATTTGGGCGAAGCATTGGTATGCGTCAGTGTGGCAATCCACTGGTTTTGAATCACGTCCAGAGCAGCGTGCAGAACTGAGTGCGGAGCATCAAAAAATTGCTGATGCGTGCTTGCCGGCCTATGAACATTTATATACAAAGCGGCTAAAACTGGCATAAAAAAACCACCGCTTGGGTGGTTGTTTATTTGGTGGGCGATACAGGGATCGAACCTGTGACCCCTTCCATGTCAAGGAAGTGCTCTACCGCTGAGCTAATCGCCCTAATAAGAGACCTATTGTACGATAAAGGCGCGCATACAGGCAAATGCTTAGCGCAGCAGCGCTAATTCTTTGAGCTGGGTCATTTCATCGCGGCATTGCCCCGCTTGCTCGAACTCCAGATTCTGCGCATGCTTAAACATTTGGCTTTCCAATGCATTCAAGCGCTTGGCCAATTGCACCGCTGACAGCGCTGACAAGGCCGCGCCCGATGCTTGCAAAGCTTTTTCAACCGAGAGATCTTGGCGTGCATCTTGCATCACATCCATAATCTCGCGCTTGATGGATTGCGGCACAATACCATGCAGTGCGTTATATTCTTCTTGTTTAGCACGGCGGCGGTCGGTTTCATCAATAGCAATGCGCATGGAATTGGTGATTTTATCGGCATATAAAATGGCGGTGCCACGCAGGTTGCGCGCCGCCCGGCCAATAGTTTGAATCAGTGAACGCGAGGAACGCAGGAAGCCTTCTTTATCGGCATCTAAAATGGCCACTAAAGAAACCTCTGGCATATCTAATCCTTCACGCAATAAGTTGATGCCCACTATCACATCGAACACACCCAAACGCAGATCACGGATAATTTCTACGCGCTCAACGGTATCCACATCCGAATGCAAATAACGCACTTTCACGCCATGCTCTGACAGATAATCGGTCAGGTTTTCGGCCATGCGTTTGGTTAAGGTGGTAATCAACACACGATCGCCAAGCTTCACGCGTTCGGTGATTTCCGAGAGCACATCATCCACTTGCGTAGCCACTGGGCGTATTTCAATTTGCGGATCAACCAAGCCAGTGGGCCGAACTACCAGCTCCACCACCTGCCCAACGGTATGCTCAAGCTCATACGGCCCGGGTGTAGCAGAAACATATACACAACGCGGTGCACGACGCTCCCACTCATCAAATTTTAATGGCCGGTTATCTAAGGCTGATGGCAAACGGAATCCGAAATTGACTAGGGTTTCCTTACGCGAGCGATCGCCTTTATACATGGCACCTAATTGCGGAATAGTGACATGTGATTCATCGACTACCAGCAAGGCATCGGGTGGCAAGTAATCGTATAAACACGGTGGTGGCTCGCCGGGCATGTGCCCAGTTAAGTGCCGTGAATAGTTTTCTACGCCGCTGCAATAGCCCACTTCCAGCATCATTTCAATATCGAACTGAGTACGCTGCGCTAAACGCTGCGCTTCCACCAATTTATTTTCTTTATAAAAATATTCTAGGCGATCTTTCAATTCCACTTTAATGGTTTCAATAGCGTCTAAAATGGTGCGTCGCGTTGCTACATAATGCGATTTTGGGTATAGCGTATAGCGCTGAAGCTTGCGGCGTATTTCGCCGGTTAGTGGGTCAAAAAGCGATATATTTTCAATTTCCCCATCGAATAATTCGATGCGCACCGCTTCAAAATCACTTTCAGCTGGGTGAATATCAATCACCTCGCCGCGCACCCGATAACAAGCACGCTTGAGCTCAACATCATTACGGGTGTATTGCATTTCAGTTAAGCGCCGAATCAATTCGCGTTGATCGATTAAATCGCCGCGCACTAAATGCAGCACCATACGAAAATATTCGTTCGGATCGCCCAAGCCATAAATAGACGATACCGAAGCAACAATAATTGCATCGCGCCGTTCTAATAAAGATTTGGTGGCCGACAGGCGCATTTGCTCAATGTGTTCGTTGATTGAGCTGTCTTTATCGATGAAGGTGTCGGACGCCGGAATATACGCTTCCGGCTGGTAGTAATCGTAATACGACACAAAATATTCCACCGCATTATTCGGAAAGAAGCTTTTGAATTCGCCATACAATTGCGCGGCCAGGGTTTTATTCGGCGCCAGCACCAAGGTTGGCTTTTGCACTGCTTGAATCACATTGGCGATGGTGAATGTTTTGCCAGAGCCGGTTACGCCCAGCAGCGTTTGCGCAGCAATGCCCGACTCAAAACCGGCAATCAGTTTTTCAATGGCTTGTGGTTGGTCGCCAGCCGGCTGAAAAGGCGATACAAGCTGAAATGGTTGATCCATAGAAAATTCTCAAAGCCAATTAGGAATTTTCTCACAAGCAGCGATGGTATTCACCTAATTCTTTCACGCGCGAAGCAAGTCAAGCTAGGTGAACTTACTTAGGAGAATATAAATGGCACGCAATACCTACGGCTTCACCCTTATTGAACTGTTGATTAGCCTAGCGATTATTGCAGTTACCAGTTGCTTTGGCTTGGTATCACTGCATAATTTTATACAAAAAACCTATTCCGCTGAAACCAAGAGCGAGCTATATAGTTCATTTTCATTGGCTATGGCCGAAGCAACCATTCGCAACTATAAAACCGTGATGTGTCCAAGTATTGATGGTATAACCTGCAGTACGGGCATTGTATGGCAGCACGGCTGGTTAGTTTTTGTTGATCTTAATGCCGACCGAGAAGTCAGCAGCAATGAGCCTATTGTTGTTAGTCAAAGTGCATTAGCTGAAAGTATGCGTTTAAGTAGTACTGTTGGTCGTAACCGATTGGTTTTTCAGTCGGGCGGAAGCAACGCGGGCTCCAACGTTAGCTTCACACTTTGCGATGGCCGAGGCACTGCGTTTGCTCAAGCCATCATCTTATCGAATACTGGCCGTATCCGAAGCACGAGTGCTGACCCAATCATTGCAAATTCTTTATGCCTTAGCGAATAATTGTATTGACTAAATAGCTGAATTTGGCGAAAATAGCTTCCTTGCCTGAATAGCTCAGCTGGTTAGAGCACTTGACTGTTAATCAGGGGGTCGTTGGTTCGAGTCCAACTTCGGGCGCCAAATAAAAAAACCTGCCGATGGCAGGTTTTTTATTTGCTTGTCTAATCCACTTTATCGCCAACATCCTGTTGCCGAGGTTGAAACTGTTTTAACGCCGGCATTGGTGATGGTCATGGTGCCGCATCTATCCGATGCTTGGTCGCTTCCTGCTATGGGTACCGCACGAATACTGAATGCTGTGGCGGTTTGCGCTGCAGTAAAACTTAAGTTGTAGTATTTGGTGGCGCCTTCTTTGGGCGCTTGCGTAATGGGCAATGTGGCGCCAACAAAGGTATTATTATTGGTGTAAAAACGTTCCAACGATTGGGTGAGCTCAAGCAACACACTTTGCGCATCCGCGCGCCGCGTTTTACGCACTTGATCGGTGTATGCAGGAATGGCAATTCTTGCCAAGATGCCCACAATGGCAAGAGCAATCATAAGCTCCATTAAGCTAAAGCCACTGCTATTAGTACGCCTTGTTGTTTTCATTGCCAGCTCCTACGCATTAAAATAACTCTCGCCAAGATACTCGGCCAAAAGCAGAACCAACCTGCGTACCACCGGTGCCAATCACTGAGCCCGAGTTACTGCTTATTTGGGTATTAGTGGTACAGCCGGTTCCGCCCGGGCCACAGTTTACTGTGGTTACCGTGGTGGTGCCATCGCCATTATCCACAACTGTGATTACGCGGGTTGAACCATCGCTGTAGGTGGTGGTGCGCACATTGCCCACTGTAACATCAGAGACCACCGAGCCGCCGCCAGAGAAATCACCGTCTTTAGGGTCTGATGTGCCAGCTGGAGTTGCTGGGAATGGACCCGTTGCCTGCACTAAATCTTGCGGTGGATTATCTACCCAACCAGCAGCACCCATACATGCACCATTGGGATGATGCCAAAAGTAGGTATATTCCGCTAGCACATAGTCAGTTCGATCATCCACCGAACCCGCATCATCGCCGTCACCGTCACGCACCCGCCAGCCTAAATTGGGGCGGCCAGTCACATTCATAATTAAAGCAGACGCTGGCGTGGTGTCTTTAATAATCTGCACCGTTAAGGCGCCATTATGCGGCTCTCCCAAAGGCCCAGGATTGGGTGCTTTATTGACACAACCTGTTTGGGTTGGCACAAGCCCTGCTCGCACATTGCCATCGCTCAGCCAATCTTTAGACTGGAATGCATCCAAAGGCCATTTAACCTGCAGATTGGTGATAGGCAAGGTGGGCGCACTGCCTAATGCAGAACGATCATAGGTTGGCAGAGAGCTTAAAACTAGCGTATTTGATGTGTACAAGCCACCGTAGGAGGCAATATTCACAAAAGGCCCGGAGCCCACTTGAAGAAGCGTAGCAGGGCTATGGTATTGGTTGTACACCAATACTTTAAACTTAGTTGCAGTGCTTGGAATTGCGTTAACTAAGTTATGTGTTGCGCTACTCGCTGCCAACATATTAACGCCAGTCACATTCCAAGTATCATCATACTCGTGGTAATGCTTTACATTCCCTGGATTAGCGCCTTTATTAGCTGCGCCATAATAGATATCTGGGTCAAAATGGCCGCCGGAAATACCGCGATCAGTTGGCGGAGCCACAGGAATGGCATCAGGGTTGTATAAAAACAGCGTATTGTCTAAGGTTCCAGTTTGTTTCACTTGCAC
>JAYTOD010000047.1:0-5606 GCA_043747995.1 Arenimonas sp. | reverse complement strand
ATGGTGGCACGATCGGCTAAAGGCAAATTGTTCAAGCCATCGCCGAAGAACTCCACGAACTTACCAACAACACCATGACTGCGCAGCATTTGAGTAACGGTTAAGACTAAATCGGTTGCAGTAACACCTTCTGGCAGTTTGCCGATTAGTTTAAAGCCAACCACTTGTGGAATCAGCATCGAAGAAGGCTGGCCTAGCATGGCTGCTTCGGCTTCAATACCGCCAACGCCCCAACCCAACACGCCAAGGCCGTTAATCATGGTGGTGTGCGAATCAGTGCCGAATACACTATCTGGGAAGGCGTAACGTACGCCGTCGATATCACGCTCCATAACCACGCGTGCTAAATTTTCTAAATTAACTTGGTGCACAATGCCAGTGTTTGGTGGAACTACTTTAAAATTATTAAAAGCTTTCTGGCCCCAACGCAGAAAACTGTAGCGCTCACCATTTCTGGCGAATTCAATCTGACCATTTTCATCTAGTGAGCTAGCCTTTCCAAATGAATCAACTTGCACCGAGTGATCAATCACTAATTCGGATGGGATAAGCGGGTTGATATTTGAAGCAGAGCCGCCTAACTTAACCACCGCATCACGCATTGCAGCCAAATCAACTACACAGGGCACACCGGTGAAATCTTGCAACACTACGCGCGCGGGCATAAAGGCGATTTCAGTATCGGGTTCTTTTTTAGCATTCCATTGGGCAACCGCTTCAATGGATGCTTTGCTTACCGAGACGCCATCTTCGCAGCGCAATAAGTTTTCCAACAGGATTTTCATTGAGAACGGCAGTTTGCTGATATCAAACTGTTGGCCTAGCTTCTGCAAACTGAAAATAGTGTAATGTTGACCGTTAACGGTAAGTTGATCGCGCGTCGCGAAGGAGTCGGACATGGAAGGCTCCTGAAATATAGGGATAGTGGGCTGATAACAGGCGTTATCAGCTTGATATTATGCCTTATTTAGTGTGTTTTGGCTCATTATTTTTCAACAAACGCGCGTTCAAAAACATAGTGGCCTGCTTGCCCAATCTTACTTGATGCTTGTAAGCCTTGCGCATCTAAAATTTTTCTAAAGTCAGCTAACATTTGTGGACTACCACAAATCATAGCGCGATCAGTTTCGGCATTTAGTGGCGCGAAACCAAGCGATTTGGGGATATCGCCATTTTCTAGCAAGACTGTAGCTCGGCCATGCAATTCGAATGGCTCACGCGAAACCACCGGCACATAATGTAGCTGTTTGCTGATTTGCTCGCCAAAATATTCGTGATGTGGCAATTCGTTGCGAATATAATCGGCATAGGCTAAATCTCTCGCATAGCGCACGCCGTGCACAAGTACCACATGTTCGAAACGCTGATAGGTTTCCGGGTCTTTAATGGTAGCTAAAAATGGCGCCAAACCTGTGCCGGTTGAAAGCAAGTACAACACCTTACCCGGATGCACATCGCTGATAAGTAAAGTGCCGGTGGGTTTACGACTAATCAATAAAGTATCGCCAGCTTGAATATGTTGCAAACGCGATGTTAGCGGGCCATTGGGCACTTTAATGCTAAAAAACTCAAGATGTTCTTCCCAGTTTGCACTGGCAATAGAGTAAGCGCGCATCAACGGTTTGCCGTCCACTTCTAAACCAATCATTACAAATTGTCCGTTTTCAAAGCGAAAGCCGTCGTCACGTGTCACTGTGAAACTGAAGTAATCATCTGTCCAGTGGCGCACATCGAGAACGGCTTCTTTTATGTATGCTGAGCTCATAAATTCATGCAAATCAATTAATTAAGTTGGTTTATTGATGTAAAGCGATAATGCTAAATTGCTACATTAGTTATAGCTATGATAATTCTTTTATGAACAAAACACAGAGTTTGAATCAAGTGCAAAGAAAATCAAGCATTTATTTGTTTTTTGTTGATTCTTACTGTATAGTGTGCGTACTGATTTTGCTCAGGGCCAATGTGGCTTGTGGCCCGATGCGGTAGATTTTGTGTCCGCTTCATCGTAACATCGCGATATTCCTAGCAAAACAGTCCTACTTAACCGTGGGTATTCTTGTTTTTATGGAGTTATAAAATGTCAGATCGTCAAGTTGGTACAGTGAAGTGGTTTAATGATGCGAAAGGTTTTGGTTTCATCACCCCTGAAAGCGGTGAAGATGTATTCGTACATTTTCGTTCGATTCAAGGCAACGGTTTCAAATCGTTGAAAGAAGGTCAAAAAGTTAGCTTCAAGCTTGTTAAAGGCCAAAAAGGCATGCAAGCTGACGAAGTTGAGCCTATGTAATTTAAAGACTTCAAAGTCTTTACAAAACCCCGTTAATTCGGGGTTTTTGTTTTAACACATCCAGGAATTTTTATGCAAATCACAGAAAATAGTGTAGTTAGTTTTCACTACACACTAACAAACAAAGACGGCAAAGTTATAGACAGCTCTGAAGGTAATCAGCCTTTAACCTATTTGCATGGCGTTGGACAAATTGTGCCTGGCCTTGAAAATACCCTAACCGGCAAAGTTGTTGGCGATAAATTAGACGTTGAAGTTTCTGCTGAAGAAGGTTACGGCGAACACCATGATTTTATGGTGCAGCAAGTACCTCGTGAAGCTTTTCAAGGCGTTGATGACATTGAGCCTGGTATGCAGTTTCAAGCGCAAACACCACAGGGCGAAATGACGGTTACCGTTACCGCTATTGATGAAACAGCCGTAACAGTAGATGGTAACCACCCGTTGGCTGGCCAAGAACTATTCTTCGCCGTGGAAGTTGTTTCCGTTCGCGCCGCGACTGAAGAAGAATTGAGCCACGGTCATGTACACGGCGAGGGTGGCCACCAGCATTGATCCAATCGAAAGGGCGAATAATTATTCGCCCATCGTGATGCACCTAAAAAAAACACCGCCATTGCGGTGTTTTTTATTTCAAGTAAATGTTTCAGCCATCACAACGATTCAAAAATACCCGCAGCACCCATGCCGGTGCCAATACACATGGTAACCATGCCGTATTTTGCGCCGGTGCGTTGCATACCATGCACAATGGTTGCTGTTCGGATGGCGCCAGTGGCACCCAATGGATGGCCGAGTGCAATGGCGCCACCGTATGGATTCACTTTACTTGGATCTAATTTACAATCCCCTACAACAGCTAAAGCCTGTGCCGCAAAGGCTTCGTTAAGTTCAATCCAATCGAGTTGATCTTGGTTCAAGCCTGCTTGTTTCAAGGCTTTTGGAATGGCGGCGATAGGGCCGATTCCCATGATTTCAGGCGCTACACCGGCTACTGAAAAGCTAACTAAACGAGCCAGCGGTGTTAGCCCATAATCTTTGATGGCTTGTTCGGATGCTAGCAATACGGCACCAGCGCCGTCAGACATCTGCGAACTATTACCAGCTGTGACAGAACCACGCGCCTTGAACACTGTTTTTAATTTTGCTAAACCTTCCAAGCTGGTATCTGCGCGCGGACCTTCGTCATTGCTCACCGATACATTGCGTGTAATGATTTGGCCATTGCTTAAATTGGCTGAATTAGCAATCACTTCATACGGCGAAATTTCTTTACTGAAATAGCCCGCTTGAATGGCCGCCATGGCTTTTTGATGTGAAGCATACGCAAACTCATCTTGTGCTTCGCGCGAAACATTCCACTGTGTAGCAACATTTTCAGCGGTAATGCCCATACCGTAAGCTATAGCAACATGCTCGTTCTCAAAAACTGATGGCGTCATGGCAATTTTATTGCCCATCATCGGCACCATGCTCATTGATTCAACGCCGCCAGCAATCATTAAATCAGCTTCGCCCAAACGAATGCGGTCAGCAGCCAACGCCACTGCTTGCAAGCCAGAGGAACAGAATCGATTGACTGTTTGAGCCGACACTGATTGCGGCAAGCCAGCGAGCAGGGCGCCGATACGTGCCACGTTCATGCCTTGTTCGCCTTCCGGCATGGCGCAACCAATAATGATGTCGTCGATGCGGGATGTATCAATACCCGGTGCTTGCGCCACAACCTGTTTTAGGCAATGCGCTAACAAATCGGCAGGATGAGTGCTTTTAAACGCGCCACGCGGTGCTTTGCCAACCGGTGTGCGAGTTGCCGCTACAATATATGCTTCTTGAATCTGTTTCATGAGTATGTCCTGGATTAGTTACGCAGTGGTTTGCCGTTTTTCAACATGTACGCGATTCGTTCTTGGGTTTTTGGCATTAAGGCCAAGGCAACAAAATGTTCGCGTTCTAAATTCAATAGCCATTGCTCGTCAACCAAAGTGCCGCGATCAACCTCGCCACCACACAATACCGTAGCAATTCGTGTTGATACTTCCATGTCGTGATCGGAAATAAAACCACCAGCCTGCATATTGACCAACATCATTTTGAAGGTTGCAATACCAATGGAACCTGCAACTGGTATATTTTTAGCAAGCATGGGGGCGCGATAGGCCGATTCTGCCATGGCTTTTGCCTGCGCTTTCGCAACATGCAATAGCTCATATGCATTGAATATCACAACATCCGAATCGCGAGCTAATTTCAGCTCTTTTGCTTCTAATGCAGAGCCAGATACTTTGCCCATTGCAATCGCTTCGAAATAGGGCTTCAAGCCAGCAAACACATCGCCGCCTGTAGCGCCAACGCGAGTTGCAATTTCTTTTAAGCCACCGCCAGCAGGAAGTAAGCCAACTCCTGCTTCAACCAAGCCAATATAGCTTTCCAAGCTGAAAACAGTGCGCGCCGAATGCATTTGGAACTCGCAACCGCCGCCTAACGCCATGCCACGTACAGCCGCAACAACTGGGATTTGTGCGTATTTAATGCGCATGCTGGTGGCTTGGAACTGAGCAATCATGGCGCGAAAATCATCAACACGACCTTCCTGCAAAGAGGCAAGCGCGCCCGATAAATCGGCGCCTGCAGAAAATGGCTCTTTCGTTTGCCATATCACTAAGCCTTGGAATTGCTGCTCTGCAATGTCAATTGCTTTTTGAATGCCTGCCAATACACCATCACCAATGGTATTCATTTTGGATTTAAAGCTCAGCACGCCAATGCCATCACCGTCGTGCCATAAACGCACTGAATCATCTTCATAGGTAGTTTCACCCGGCGCAAATCGCTCGCCGAGTAAAGAATCAGGGAAGCGTTGGCGCTTGTATACCGGGTTGCTCGAGCGTGGCGAGTAGTTGGCTTTACTCGCGCTATAGCTGCCTTCTGCAGTATGTACCGCATCAATGCTGTTCACCCAGCCTGGCAATTGCGTGTTGCTCATCGATTTTCCGGCTTGAATATCTTCGTTAATCCATGCGGCTACTTGCTTCCAATCGGCAGCCTGCCATAGCTCCAAAGGCCCAAGGTTCCAGCCATAGCCCCAACGAATAGCGAAATCTAATTCGCGTGCTGACTCAGCAATATCGGATAAATGAAATGCACAGTAGTGGAATAAATCGCGGAAACATGCCCAAAGAAATTGCGCTTGTGGATGCTCACTTGTGCGCAATGCCTTGAACTTGCTCTGTGGATTCTTGTCTTTCAAAATTGCCAATACTTCAGGCGCAACTTGCGTGGCACTAGGTCGGTAATCGCCTGTGGCTAAATCAAG
>JAYTOD010000046.1:0-3335 GCA_043747995.1 Arenimonas sp. | reverse complement strand
GCGCGTTTGCAAAGCATGGTTTCAAGTGTTGCGGTGCCGGATGCCAGCAATACGGCGCGGCTGGCTAAAATAGCGTTTTGTGATTGGCCATCCAAAATATGCACATTCGGTAAGGCAAGTTCTTGCACGTGCCGAACGATGGCGGTTTTACATTGCGCGTTTACCGCAGGAATCAGAAATTGCAACTCTGGGAATTCCTGATGTAATAACTTTGCGGCATCAATGAAAGTTGGCAGTAGTTTGTCGATTTCAGACAAACGCGAACCCGGCAGAATGGCGAGTGAATCCATACCCTGCAAGCCTAATGTTTGTATGGCTGGTTGCGGGTCTGGGTGCAAAGCAATGCTGTCTGCAAGTGGGTGGCCAACAAATAGCGCGTTCACGCCATATTGTGCATAAATGGGCGGCTCCATCGGAAATAAGCACAGCATTAAATCGCAAGACTCGGCCATTTTCGCGGCTCGCTTTTGTCGCCATGCCCAAATAGACGGACTCACAAAATGTACAGTGCTTATGCCGGCCTGCTTACATTTTTTCTCAAGGCCTAAATTAAAATCCGGCGCATCAATGCCAATCACCACATCGGGTTTTTCAGCAATAATTCTTTGCAGTAGGTTTTTTCTAAGCTTAAGTAGGGCCGGCAAATGCTTTAATACTTCAACAAAACCCATGACCGACAGAGTTTTGTAATCAAACCAAGACTGAAGACCTTGCGCTTGCATGTTTGGGCCGCCTAAGCCAATGAATTGTACATTCGGATGCAACACTTTAAACGCACGCATTAGCTCGGCGGCGAGTAAATCGCCTGACGCTTCACCCGCAACTAAGGCAATTTTCATCGTATTGATTAACGCAAAATGCCACGAGTACTTGCTTCGATAAAATCTAGCATGTGCTTAACGTCTTCAGATTCTGTGGCCATTTCAGCCAGTTCTAGTTTTGCTTCAGCTAATGGCTTGCCAGACATAAATAAAGTGCGGTACGCCGATTTGATGGATTTAATACGCTCGACAGAAAAGCCGCGGCGCTTAAGGCCTTCGGCATTTATCGCGCGTGGTTCTGCATATTGCGCTGAAGTGGTAACAAATGGCGGCACATCAGCATTAACCAGACTGCCCATACCAATGAAGGCATGATCGCCAATTTTACAAAATTGATGGGCACCAGAAAATCCGCCGAAAATTACCCAATCACCCACAATGGCATGGCCGGCCAGCGAGGCATTATTGGCGAAAATGGTGTGGTTGCCTACGATGCAATCATGGGCAATATGCACATACGCCATAATCCAGTTGTTGTTGCCTAAGCGCGTGATGCCGCCACCATCTTCGGTGCCACGGCTGAAAGTGGTGAACTCGCGGATAGTGTTGTTATCGCCAATAATAAGTTCGCCATGTTCGCCATGAAATTTTTTATCTTGTGGATCTCCACCTAAAGCGGCATGCGAATAAATTTTATTATTTTTACCGATACTGCATGGGCCGGTGATTACGCAATGCGAGCCGACCTCGGTGCCTTCACCGATTGTAACGCCAGCACCGATGATGCTGTATGCGCCCACACAAACACTTGGGTGTAATGTGCTAGTTGAATCGATAAGTGCGGTACTGTGAATCATTATTTGCCCTCGGCGCACAGAATTTCGGCACTCGCTACTTCTTTGCCATCCACCAGCGCTATTGCTTGATACAGCGCCATACTGCGAATTACACGCTTAATGCTGACATCTAGAATGAGTTGATCACCGGGTACAACCATTTTTGAAAAACGCGCGTTATCAATTTTAACCAGATAAAACAGCTTGCCTTCTTTACCGCTGCAACCGTCTTGCATTGAGCTCAAGTGGCTTAATAAACCGCCAGCCTGCGCCAGCGCTTCAAGAATTAACACGCCTGGCATCACTGGCGAGCCGGGAAAATGACCGTTGAAAAATGGCTCGTTGATAGTGACATTTTTTAATGCGCGAATGCGTACATTTGGTTCTAAGTCGATAACGCGATCAACCAATAGGAATGGATAACGGTGCGGCAATAAGCTTTGAATACAAACCACATCTACCGGCAATTTCGAGATGTCAAAAGCCATTGCTCAATCCTTTTTTTTTGTAAGGGACGTTATTGTTCGCGCCATTGTATCTAATTGTTTAAAGCGCACAGCATTTTTACGCCAATCGGATTTCAACTGCATCGGTGTACCCGACACATATTCGCCAGCTTTGTGAATGGAATGTGTGATTAAACTCATTGCACCAACTATAACTTTATCGGTGATTTCAATATGCCCAACAATGCCTGCAGCACCGCCAATTAGGCAGTATTTACCAATGCGTGTTGATCCTGCAATAGCCACACAACCAGCAACAGCAGTATGCGCTCCAATGTGAACATTATGACCAATCTGAATTTGATTATCCAAGCGAACGTCATTTTCCAGCACAGTATCTTCAATGGCACCGCGATCTATGGTGGTGTTTGCGCCAATTTCACAATCATCGCCAACCTGCACGCCACCTAACTGCGCAATCTTAATCCAATTACCTTGATGCATAGCAATGCCAAAACCATCAGCGCCTAATACTGCGCCTGAATGTATGCGAATGCGTTTACCAAGGCGCACGCGTTTCACTAATGTTACCCGTGGCATAAGCACACATGATTGGCCAACTATACAATGCTGACCAATGCTGCAGTGTGCGTAAATGCTTGCGTCATCGGCAATTATGGCATGTTCGCCTATAACAACATAAGCGCCAATCCGCGCACTAGAACTCACTTCTGCGGAAGCGTGAATAATAGCTGTGGCGTGTATGCCGGCCTCAAGAAATTCGTCGCTATCGAACAATTCAGAAATGCGTGCAAAGCTGGTGTATGGGTCTTTGCTGATTAAGCACGCGCTCGGGCAGGAATCTGCATCGGCTTCGCTAAGCACCACCACACTGGCTTTAGTTTCGCTAAGTTGTTGTGTGTATTTACTGTTTGCCAGAAATGCTAACTGCCCAACTTGGGCATTGGCAAGCGTGCCAATACCCGTTATTTCCATATTCCCATCACCATTGAATGCTAGGTCAAATTGTTCAGCCAGTGCTTTTAAAGTAAGCATGTATTCAATTAAAACTGTTGTCCAAAGGTGAATTGTAAGCGTTCTATACGATCGAATTCACCACTATTTAGCGGCAATGCGTAGCTGATGGAAATAGGGCCTACTGGGGCTTGCCATTGCAACGCAATGCCGGCCGATGCGCGTAATGATTTAAAGTTAATTTTATCAGCACCAAATACTGCACCAGCTGCTGTATTGGTATACGAACTATAATCAAAACTTCCGGCAAACACATT
>JAYTOD010000045.1:0-3233 GCA_043747995.1 Arenimonas sp. | reverse complement strand
GCTTAATTGAAACAGATTTCCCTAGTCTTAGCTCTACACAGGTGCTGATTGAAGTTAAAGCCTGCGGTGTAAATTATGCCGATAGCATTATTCGCATGGGTTTATACGCTTCTGCCAAAGAACTACATGGCTATCCAATTACGCCCGGATTCGAACTGTCTGGCGTGGTTAGCCAAATTGGTAGTGATGTTAAAAATTTTAAGGTTAGCGATGAAGTGTTAGCACTAACGCTATTCGGCGGCTATTGCTCACACATTGCACTGACTGAAGATCGTGTGTTTCACAAACCGAGCAATTTGAGTTTTTCGCAAGCAGCCGCCCTACCTACTGTATTTCTAACCGCATGGTTTATGGTGCGCGAACAAGTATTACCTAAAGCCGGCGATATTTGGTTAGTGCATTCGGCAGCTGGCGGTGTTGGCTCGGCTTTATGCCAGCTTGGCCGATTAGCACAATGTAAAGTTATTGGTGTAGTCGGTTCCAATCATAAATCTGACGCTGCATTGGCAATGGGCGCCAATGAAGTAATCGATAAATCGTCGCAAGATTTATGGCAAGAAGTTGAACGTTTAGCACCGAACGGCTGCCAAGCAATTTTTGACGCCAACGGTGTGTCTACGCTAAAACAAAGCTACCTACATTTAGCGCCGATGGGCAAACTCTGTGTCTTTGGTTTTGCCAGCATGCTGCCGCATAACGGAAAATTGAACTGGTTTATGATGGCCATTGATTGGCTACGCACACCACGCTTTAGCCCATTAGATATGACGCAAAGCAATAAAAGCGTGTTAGCCGCCAACTTAAGTTTTCTATCGGAACACGCGGGTTTGTTGCGCACTGGCATGCAAGAACTGCTAGAGCTATTCGGCAACGGGCAGTTGATTGCACCAGCCATTACAGAGTTTCCATTAGCCGACGCAGCCAAAGCACAGGCGCTGATTGAATCGGGCAAAACCGTTGGCAAGTTGGTGCTGATTCCTTAAAACGGCTTGGCGATCACCAGAAAGATGATGATGAATAACAGCAGCACCGGCAGTTCATTGATAACTCGCAACGCAAATGTTGATGGCAAGGCTTTACCGATTTGGGTGGCTTGTAGGCGCTTATAGCTCCAGATGTAATAGGCAAATAAAATGGCCACTAAAGCCAATTTAGCATGCAACCAAGCACCAAGCACTGCAAAATGGATTAAACCAAGCCCACTTAGCAAAGCCAAACCAAACATCACATGACCGAATTTGTATAAACGCTTCGCCATTAGTAATAATCTTGCTTGCACGTCTGCTTGGCCTGAAGATTCAGAAAAATTAATCATCAGCCGTGGCAGGTAAAAAACGGCAGCTACCCAGGCCATCACGAATAGCAAATGGGCCGATTTCAAGATAAAATATACAGACATCACAAAACTCCAAATCAAAGATAAATGCTTGTTCAAACAAGGGTTCTCAGATAAGAGTACACTATACAACCTTTAAGGGTCTTTGCACCCAAGCCGTTGAGCTAAAATAATTATGACTTCAAATACTCCCGATAGCGCCGCCATCACTTTCCGTGATTTGGGCTTGTCTGATTCCATCCTGAGCACCTTGAGTAGCTTGGGCTACGAAACCCCATCGCCAATTCAAGCAGCAATCATTCCGCATATCATGGCTAACCGCGATGTGATTGGCCAAGCACAGACTGGTACCGGTAAAACCGCGGCTTTTGCTTTGCCTTTGCTGCAGAGCATCGATTTGAAAGCAACTAAGCCGCAAGTTTTGGTTTTAGCGCCAACGCGCGAGCTCGCCATTCAAGTGGCAGAAGCATTCCAAAAATATGCTGAGCATTTGCCGGGCTTCCATGTCTTGCCTATTTACGGCGGCCAAAGCTATGGGCCACAACTTTCGGCATTGCGCCGTGGCGTGCAAGTGATTGTTGGCACACCGGGTCGTATCATCGACCATTTGGAAAAGAACTCGCTAGATTTATCGCAGTTAAAAACATTGGTGCTTGATGAAGCCGATGAAATGTTGCGCATGGGCTTTATTGATGACGTTGAAACCATCATTAAGAAATCACCAGAAACACGCCAAGTGGCTTTGTTCTCAGCCACTATGCCAAGCGCCATCAAACGTATTGCCCAGAAGTATTTGAAAAACCCCATTGAGATTCAGATTGAATCGAAAACCCGCACCGCCGACAACATTCGCCAGCGTTACTGGCAGGTTTCTGGGTTGCATAAATTGGATGCATTAACCCGTATTCTTGAAGTTGAACCATTCGATGCGATGATTGTTTTCGCTCGCACAAAGCTTGCCACCGATGAATTGGCGCAAAAACTGAAAGCGCGTGGCTTTTCTGCTGCCGCTATCAATGGCGACATCAATCAGCAACAACGCGAACGAACTATCGGCCAATTAAAAGATGGTGGCATCGATATCTTAGTGGCCACCGACGTAGCAGCGCGTGGCTTAGACGTTGATCGTATCAGCCATGTGGTCAACTACGATGTGCCATACGATACTGAAAGCTATGTGCACCGCATTGGCCGTACCGGTCGTGCTGGTCGTAGCGGTGAAGCGATTTTGTTCTTGTCGCCACGTGAGCGCAATATGTTGCGCTCCATTGAACGTGCTACCAATCAGCCTATTGAGCAGATGGAATTGCCAAGTGTGGCCACCATTAACGATGTTCGTATCAATAAATTTAAGCAACAGATTACTGATACCTTGGCTTCGGAAGATTTAAAACTATTCCGCCAGTTAGTAGAAGATTACGAACAAGCCTTGAATGTACCCGCTATCGAAATTGCCGCTGCATTAGCCAAAATGGCACGTGGTGATGTGCCATTATTACTCGATGCGAAGCGCGAAGACCGTAAGCCGAAAGACTTTGAAGCACGCAGTGATAGCCGTGATAGCCGCGAAAAACGACCAAGCCGCGAACGTGAATCGCGCGCTGATCGTGAGCCGCGCGAATCGCGCTTTGCAGATCGCGAACGCCCTGCACGCGAGAAAAAAGAACGTGCACCACGCGATGCCGAAGTGGGTATGGAAACCTACCGTATCGAAGTCGGTTTTGATCATGGCGTAAAGCCTGGCAATATTGTTGGCGCCATTGCTAACGAAGCTGGCCTGGATTCCAAACACATGGGGCGCATTGAAATTTTTGATGACCATGCTTTGGTTGATTTGCCAGAAGGTATGCCAAAAGATGTATTGACGCACCTCAAAACCGTGTGGTGTGCTGGCCAG
>JAYTOD010000044.1:0-6693 GCA_043747995.1 Arenimonas sp. | reverse complement strand
TGGGTGCTGAGGGTTTCGAACCCCCGACCCTCTCCGTGTAAGGGAGACGCTCTACCGCTGAGCTAAGCACCCCAAGCAGGATGCGTAGCTTACACTATTACAGCGCGTAAATTCAAGTAATAAATTTAGAAATTACTTGTTTACTGCATCTTTCAATGCTTTACCTGCTTTAAAGCCAGGGTTTTTTGATGCTTTTATTTTAATGGTTGCACCCGTTTGTGGGTTGCGACCCTGGCGAGCAGCACGCTTGCGTACCGAAAAAGTACCAAAGCCGACTAAAGTGACGGTGTCACCTTTTTTCAGTGCTTTAGTGATTGTTTCGATGACGGCATCAACTGCGCCAGCAGCAGCGGCTTTCGACAATTCAGTTTTTTCTGCAACGGCAGCTACAAATTCAGCTTTATTCATTTTAATAAATCTCCCAATGCGAGTTTTCGCGAAAATAAAAAATTAAGTTCAGGCTAATCCCCAACCTAACCAAATCCCCGAAGCGCTAAATCAAGGTTAAGCACTCGGTTGATGTAATTTATACCAGTGAAAGTGTTTGCGCGCAATACCCTACAAGCCTTTATTTGCAAGCTATACAGGCTTTTTTGATTTTTAATGCGTTCGACTGACCACTGGGCTTTGTTTTACTTTGGATTTCGGTATTTTTTTCTTGACAGTTTCAGATTTATTCGGTTCCAAAAGCGGCTTTACCAAAGCGATATCCAAAGCCTGTTCAATCCACTTAACTGGGATAATTTCAAGATCTTGAGTTACATTTTGCGGAATATCGGCAAGATCCTTTCGATTTTCTTCAGGAATTAATACAGTGCGAATCCCTCCACGCAAAGCGGCCAGTAGTTTTTCTTTCAAGCCACCAATGGGTAGAATACGACCACGTAGCGTTATTTCTCCAGTCATGGCAATATCTGCACGCACCGGTACTTTCGACAACGCAGAGACCAATGCCACGACCATCGCAACACCTGCGCTTGGCCCATCTTTCGGCGTAGCACCTTCTGGTACATGCACATGTGTGTCAAATTTATTATGAAACTCAACATCCAAACCCAACTGTAAGCTGCGTGAACGCACAACGCTGTAGGCAGCCTTGACTGATTCCTGCATCACATCACCCAATTGACCAGTAAGAATCATCTGACCCTTACCCGGCATCAATGTGGCTTCTATCTGCAGCAAGTCGCCGCCAACTTCCGTCCATGCCAAGCCTGTAACTAAACCGACTTCACTTTGCTCTTCGGCTCGTCCAAAATCGAAACGACGAACCCCGAGGAAATGATCAAGATTTATCGAATTAACCGATTTTAGCGCAGCTGATTTTGATTTAGCCTTGGCAGTAAGTACTTTTTTTGTTTTTGGTTTTTTCTGCGGGCCTGCCAAAGCAATTTCCTTGACTACTTTTCTGCATATTTTCGCCAGTTCGCGTTCTAAGCTGCGCACGCCGGATTCGCGCGTGTAGTAACGCACGATATCGCGTACGGCATCTTTACCGATGCTGATTTCTCCATCTTTCAAACCACTTGCTTTAATTTGCTTGGGCATTAAATAGCGCATGGCTATATTGAGTTTTTCCTCTTCGGTATAACCCGGAATTCGAATGACTTCCATGCGATCGAGCAACGGACTTGGAATGTTCATCGAATTTGCAGTAGCAATAAACATAACCTCCGACAAATCCATATCTACTTCAAGATAATGATCATTGAAACTATGGTTTTGTTCTGGATCTAATACTTCTAATAACGCAGCAGAAGGGTCACCGCGGAAATCGTTACTCATTTTGTCAATTTCATCAAGCACGAATAGTGGATTTTTGCTTTCCACTTTATTAAGGTTCTGCACAATACGGCCAGGCATTGAACCGATATAGGTTCGGCGATGGCCACGAATTTCAGCTTCATCGCGCACACCGCCCAAAGCCATACGGACGAATTTACGATTAGTCGCCTTGGCAATGCTTTGACCGAGTGAGGTTTTACCCACGCCTGGCGGGCCGACTAAGCACAATATCGGCCCTTTCATTTTTTGCACGCGCGCCTGAACCGCTAAATACTCCAAAATACGATCTTTGACTTTTTCCAACCCATAATGATCTTCATCAAGCACTTGTTGCGCTATCTTTAGATCTTTACGAACTTTACTTCGCTTATCCCACGGCACACCCACCAACCATTCTAAGTAATTACGAACAACAGAGGCTTCAGCAGACATTGGTGACATTTGCTTTAATTTATTGAGCTCATTCTTTGCTTTGGTTTCAACTGCTTTCGGCATTTTCGCTTCGGCAATTTTTTTAGCTAATTCTTCGATTTCATTGGGCGCATCATCAGAATCGCCCAACTCTTTTTGAATGGCTTTCATTTGCTCATTCAAATAGTATTCGCGCTGACTTTTTTCCATTTGCGTTTTAACCCGCGAACGAATACGTTTTTCGATATGCTGAACGTCAATTTCGCCTTCTACCAAACCAATTAACATCTCAATACGCTGATCAATGGCGATAGTTTCTAGCAGTTTTTGTTTATCAGACAATCGAATACTTAAATGCGCCGAAACGGTATCGGCGAAGCGCCCAGGCTCTTCAATGCCGGCTAATGTGGCAAGCAGCTCAGGTGGTAATTTACGGTTTGATTTAACGTATTGTTCAAATAAATTCATTAACGCGCGCTGTGCAACATCCAGTTCTTTGGCATCTTTAATTGCAACCGGCTCAATTAACTCAACCTGCGCCATCAGTGATTGTTCCTGCAAAACAACGGACTTAGCTAAAACGCGCTGCATACCTTCAACCAGCACTTTTATGGTGCCGTCCGGCAGCTTTAACAACTGGATAATAGTGGCAATGGTACCGAGATGATATACGTCATCGCCACTCGGATCATCAATATCTGGGCTTTTTTGCGCTAGCAATACAATGCGTTTATCGGTATCCATAGCTAAATCAAGCGCTTTCATGGAGCCATCACGGCCCACGAATAAAGGTATCACCATGTTCGGATAGACGACCACATCGCGCAACGGTAGCACGGGAAGGTAGCTTGCATTGAGTTGTTTTTGTTGCATGAGTTCTCCAAAACAGGCGTGTCCTGTCATACTTCCTTTATGGGGCTTTTTGCGGGCAGTTGCAAGCCCTTAAGACATAAAAAAACAGGGCAAGCCCTGTTTTTTTTGATGCTAAGCACGCATTATTCGCCAGAAGCCACTTTCGGCACTTGGCTATTGGAATAAATGAGATATGGCTCCGCTTGATGGTTAATAACCGACTCATCAACCACCACTTTACTGACATTTTCCAAAGAAGGCAGATCATACATCGTATCAAGCAACACGGATTCCAAAATGGTGCGCAGGCCGCGCGCACCAGTTTTGCGTTTCATGGCTTTTTGTGCAACTGCGGCCAGTGCATCCGGGCGTATTTCTAACTCTACGCCTTCCATCTCAAATAATTTTTTGAACTGCTTACTAATTGCATTTTTCGGCTCGGTAAGTATTTTAACCAAAGCTTGTTCATCAAGTTCTTCTAATGCAGCCACCACCGGCAAACGGCCCACAAATTCAGGGATTAAACCAAATTTAATTAGATCTTCTGGCTCAACATCAAACAATAGTTTGGATGCATCAATTTTGCGCTCCGACGATTTAACTTTGGCACCGAAACCGATACCGCCCGACTCTGTGCTGCGCTGTTGAATAATTTTATCCAAACCAGCAAAAGCACCGCCACAGATGAACAACATATTCTTGGTGTCAACCTGCAGAAATTCTTGCTGCGGATGCTTACGACCGCCTTGCGGCGGCACAGAAGCCACTGTGCCTTCAATAAGCTTCAGCAAAGCCTGCTGAACGCCTTCACCGGATACATCGC
Source organism: Arenimonas sp. (assembly GCA_043747995.1). Taxonomy (GTDB): domain Bacteria; phylum Pseudomonadota; class Gammaproteobacteria; order Xanthomonadales; family Xanthomonadaceae; genus Arenimonas. The sequence goes on along the minus strand of JAYTOD010000044.1, from coordinate 2,822 downwards.
GGGTGATTGAAGTGTTTTCGGATTTGCGCGAAATCTTATCGATTTCATCGATGTACACAATACCCGACTGGGCTTTTTCAACATCGTAATCGCATTTCTGCAAAAGCTTCTGGATGATATTTTCAACATCTTCGCCCACATAGCCGGCTTCCGTTAGCGTAGTTGCATCGGCAATGGTGAATGGCACATTGAGCATACGCGCTAAAGTTTCTGCTAAAAGTGTTTTGCCAGAACCGGTTGGCCCAATCAACAAAATATTTGATTTTGACAACTCGATTTCGTCGTTTTTGGCACGTGATTCAATACGTTTATAGTGATTGTAGACTGCCACCGACAAAGTTTTTTTGGCGCGCGGCTGACCAATCACATATTGATCGAGTACTTCTAAAATTTCTTTCGGTTTTGGCAGATGGCTGCGAGTGGCACCTGCCTTTTCCTGCAACTCTTCACGAATGATATCGTTGCAGAGGGTGACACACTCATCGCAAATGAATACACTTGGGCCAGCAATTAGCTTAGTAACTTCATGCTGACTTTTGCCGCAGAACGAGCAATACAAGATTTTAGTCGTGTCACTAGCGCGTGGTTTTCGGTCGTCAGTCATAGTCGCGTTCTTTCAGAATGGTACACTGCACTTGAGCATAACATATGCTGCTCGCGGGGCAAGTGGCACCGAATGTTAAAGTTAAGCTGGCTGGATACTGTCAGCAGGACGGCGATCAAGGACCTCATCAACCACGCCATACGTTTTTGCATCTTGTGCCGATAGAAAATAATCGCGCTCAACATCAAGCTCAATCTTTTCAATAGTTTGCCCAGTATTTGCTGCCAGCTCAGCGTTTAATCGCTCACGTAAATATAGGATTTCTTTGGCTTGAATGGCAATATCACTTGCTTGGCCTTGTGTACCGCCCGATGGCTGATGAATCATCACGCGAGAATTAGGCAGAATATAACGCTTACCCTTGGCACCAGCTGCTAACAAAAATGAGCCCATCGAACAGGCTTGCCCAACACAAATAGTGGATACATCAGGTTTGATGAAGCGCATGGTGTCGTAAATGGCTAATCCTGCAGTGACTACACCACCAGGTGAGTTGATGTAGAGACTGATGTCTTTCTCGGGGTTTTCGGCTTCCAAAAACAGCAATTGCGCAATAACCACATTGGCTACGTAATCATCAACTGGTCCAACAAGGAAAATGACGCGCTCTTTCAGCAAGCGTGAATAAATATCAAACGAGCGCTCACCGCGCGGCGTTTGTTCAACCACCATAGGTATCAGGTTGAGTCCTTCTGTTACTGCCATGGTAATCTCCTTAGTGAGCCATTAATGAATTAGATTAGACCGGACGCATCGCCTCAGTAAAGCTTAATTCTTGTTCGTTTGCCTGAGCACGCTCAGCCACCCAATCAATCACCTGCTCTTCCATCACACGATTTTGTAGCCCTGACATTAAGTTGGGGTCGTTTCTGTACAATTCAATGACCTGCTTAGGCTCTTCATACGTTGAAGCAATTAGCGATAAGGTTTCTTTGACGCGATTGAAATCTAATTTCAAGCCATTTTGGCGTGCAATCTCGCCCACCAATAAACCTGCAGCCACACGATTACGCGCAGCGATAGCAAACTGCTCGGTGCCTGCTGTGTAGTCGGTATTGCCTTGCTGACGTGCTTGCTCGGTGGCGTTGCGCGCTAAACCTTGTGCTTCCACTTCAATCAAACCTGCTGGCAATTCAACGTGGCTATAAGCCGCAACAAGCTTGGTTGCCACTTCAGAGCGTAGACGACTCATCATCATACCTTTGAGTTCGCGTTCTAAATTTGAACGTACCTCATTGCGGAATATTTCAAGTTTACCGCTTTTCACACCAAAGCTCTTGACGAAGGCATCATCAATTTCCGGGACTACAGGCGCAGATACTTGACCTGCGGTAATACTTACTTTTGATGATTGACCGGCCAATGCTGGAACGCTCCAATCTTCTGGGAAGACCACATCCACTTCACGCACATCACCGGCCAACATGCCAGTGAGTTGCGCTTCTAATTCAGGAAACATAACGCCCGAACCAACAACAGTTGCGCCTTTTTCAGCGCCTTGCTCTGGCACACGCGCCGTGTCGGTTGATGCAAAGGTTTCGACCGCCACCAGATCACCGACTTGCGCAGCACGACTAACCGGTGCCCATGTTCGGCGTTGCTGGCGCAGTGTTTCAATCATGTTGTCAATGTCGCTATCCTGAACCTGTGCGTGGGCACGTTCAATTTGCAATTGCGCAACATCGATTACGCCGAATTCTGGCACAATTTCAAACGTTGCCGTATAGCGAATTTCATTTTCAGCATCTGTTGACTCAGCTTGAATATTTGGCTGGCCAGCTAAACGAACATTTTCTTGACGAACCGCTTGGTCAAAACTGGCGCGTACCAACTCACCAAAAGCTTCTGAACGAACTTGTTGACCAAAGCGCTGCTCTATGACTTTGGTAGGCACTTTGCCTTTGCGAAAGCCTTTCAAATTGGCTTTTCTGGCCATATCGCGCAAACGGTTGTCGATAACGGATGACAAGCGATCGGCAGGAATAGAGACCGTCATACGGCGTGCTAAATTACTGGTATTTTCTAATGAAACTTGCATTAAAACTCCTACATGCGCCTTGCGCAAATATAAAATAAAAAAACCCGCGGAAGCAGGCTTGTATATGAAGCACACCTCCGAACGGATGGTGCGAAAGGAGAGACTCGAACTCTCACGCCTTACGGCACAGGTACCTAAAACCTGGGCGTCTACCAATTCCGCCACTTTCGCATGTACCGA
>JAYTOD010000043.1:0-12738 GCA_043747995.1 Arenimonas sp. | reverse complement strand
CACTAAATTTCATATCAACCCAACCGGTACCTTTATTATTGGTGGCCCAGTGGGTGATTGCGGCTTAACCGGCCGCAAGATTATCGTGGATACCTATGGCGGCTGGGCACGCCATGGCGGCGGTGCATTCTCAGGTAAAGATCCATCAAAGGTTGATCGCTCGGCTGCTTATGCCGCGCGGTATGTGGCTAAAAATGTAGTCGCGGCTGGTTTGGCCGATCGTTGCGAAGTGCAGGTCAGTTACGCCATTGGTGTGGCCGAACCAACCTCGATTTCGGTTACCACCTTTGGCACCGGCAAAATTCCTGATGAGCAAATCGAAAAATTGATTCGCGGCAACTTTGATCTGCGCCCGTATGGCATCACCAAAATGCTTGATTTGTTGCACCCGATTTATCAGGATACCGCCAGCTATGGTCACTTTGGTCGCAAACCTAAAGAAGTGACCTACAAAGATGGCAATGGCATATCACACACTGCAACCGCCTTCAGTTGGGAAAAAACCGACCGTGCTGAAGCATTGCGTAAGGCTGCCAAACTGAAATAAGCAAATAGCAGTCGGACTGGTTTTTATACCAGTCTGGTTTCACAAAACCTACTCGCATGGAACGTTATTATTTACATGCAATAAACCCCATCGAGGGGCGCTGCAAGCCCGGTGAGATTTTTCTCGCAAGGGAACAGGCTCGATGAAGGTACCACCGTTTCAACGGCGCCCGATATCCTTTCGCTTAGGCGGAATTCTATCTGGAGCAATACTAATGAACGCAGTCGTTAAAATAAAACCCGATTACAAAGTTGCCGATTTAAGCTTGGCCGATTGGGGTCGTAAAGAGCTTGATATCGCCGAGCACGAAATGCCCGGTCTGATGTCAATTCGCAAAAAATATGCTGCCGCTAAACCTTTGAAAGGGGTTCGCGTCACTGGCTCGCTGCACATGACCATTCAAACGGCCGTACTAATTGAAACATTGAAAGACATCGGTGCCGATGTGCGCTGGGCTTCCTGCAATATTTTCTCGACCCAAGACCATGCTGCTGCCGCAATTGCAAAAACAGGCACACCAGTGTTCGCATGGAAAGGCGAAACCCTGGAAGAATACTGGGATTGCACGCTCGACGCAGTAACCTTCCCGGGCGGTAAAGGCCCAGAGCTGGTGGTTGATGACGGCGGCGACGTGACTTTGTTACTGCATAAAGGTTACGAAATGGAACAAGGCTCGGATTGGGTAAATTCGACTTCTGGTTCACACGAAGAACAAGTGATCAAAAACTTGTTGAAGCGTACCGCTTCCGAGCGCGCTGGCTTCTGGACTAATGCCATGAAAGATTGGCGCGGTGTTTCTGAAGAAACTACTACCGGCGTGCATCGTTTGTACCAAATGGTTGAAGCAGGTTCTTTGCGCGTTCCGGCAATCAATGTCAATGACTCGGTCACCAAATCGAAATTCGACAACCTTTACGGTTGCCGTGAATCACTGGCCGATGGGTTGAAGCGCGCGATGGACGTGATGCTGGCCGGTAAAGTCGCCGTGGTTTGCGGTTATGGCGATGTGGGTAAAGGTTCGGCGCATTCCTTGCGTGCCTACGGTTGCCGAGTTGTGGTTACCGAAATTGACCCAATCAATGCATTGCAAGCCTCGATGGAAGGTTTTGAAGTAAACACTGTGGAAGCAACACTTGGCCGTGGCGATATTTACGTTACTACCACCGGTAACAAAGACGTTTTAACGCTTGAACATATGCAAGATATGAAAGACCAAGCCATCGTTTGTAATATTGGCCATTTCGATAATGAAATTCAGGTCGAGCGTTTGAATACTTCCGATGCCGTCAAGCTCAACATCAAACCGCAAGTTGATAAATATACCTTCACCAATGGCAATGCAATTTACATGTTAGCCGAAGGCCGTCTGGTAAATCTTGGCTGCGCCACCGGCCATCCAAGTTTTGTAATGTCTAATTCGTTCTCGAATCAAACGCTGGCACAAATTGATTTGTGGGCGAATAAAGACACCTATGAAAACAAAGTTTACATCCTGCCGAAAAAACTCGATGAAGAAGTTGCCCGACTGCATTTGGAAAAAATTGGTGTGGTATTAACCAAACTAACACCGGATCAAGCTGCTTACTTAAATGTCGACGTTGAAGGTCCGTATAAGCCTGAGCATTACCGTTATTAATCGCCAAGGGCGCCCCGGCGCCCTTGCTATTTGGCCCTATGATGAAAATTTCTTACGAGTTCTACCCACCTAAAACCGATGAGCAGCGGCAGCAACTTGACCGTACTGTGAATAAACTGAAAGAATTCGAACCTGAATTCGCATCGGTTACATTTGGCGCTGGTGGTTCAACACTATCCTATACAGCAGATACTGTGAATACTTTAGCGCAGCAGCATGGGCTTTGTGCTGTTCCGCATTTGAGCTGTATGGGTGGCACAAGAGACGAAATCCATGAGTTACTGAGTCAATACAAGCAACAGGGCTATTCGCGGGTTATTGCACTGCGTGGTGATTTACCATCAGGCATGGCGCGTACTGGCGATATGCATTTCGCATCCGATTTGGTGCAATTCATTCGCCAGCATTTTGCCGATGATTTTGAGATCACCGTTGCTTGCTACCCAGAAATCCACCCGCAAGCTGAAGATGCCACTTCAGATATTAAAAATTTTGTTGAGAAAGCCAAATTCGGTGCTAGCTCTGCAATCACTCAGTATTTTTATAATGCTGATGCGTATTTCCGTTTTGTAGACGATGTTCGTAAGCAAGGTGTAACCTTGCCTATTATTCCAGGCATTATGCCGATATCAAATTTTTCACAAATTAAACGCTTCTCGCAATTATGTGGCGCGGAAATCCCGCGTTGGATGGCGCAGCGACTATTGGCTTATGGCGATGACGCTGACAGCATTCGTGAATTCGCTGCTGATTGTGTTGCCAACTTATGTCGGCAACTGATTGATGGTGGTGCCGAGGAACTGCACTTTTATACCTTAAATTTGGCTAAACCCACAACAGCGGTACTCTCGCGTTTGCGCTAAAGGTGCGCTACAGTGCAAGAATGAAATGGCACTGTATTTTCTTGATAATCTTGCTTTCTTGGGCAGCGTGCGCATCGGCGCAAGATGTAAGGCGTTGCGTTAGGTTGGATGGTTCGGTGGTTTTTACAGATCGAATTTGTGCCGAGGAAGAGCAAGAGAAAATACATCCACAAGCAACAACACAAACTGTCATTAGATCCCATTTAGGCCATCGGGCAGCTATTGCGTTGCCACCAAGCTGCAACAAGACTCCGGATGATCTGCTGTATGGAGTTCGATCAGCAATTGATATGCAGGATGTAAATCAACTGGCTAAGCATTATCATTGGCCGGGTGTTTCCGATGCAAAGGTGGAACAACTTTTAAGTCGCCTTGAAACACTGGTTAATAGTCCATTGATTAATATTCAACTGTTGTATGCTGTTGAACCGGAAATTAATCAAACCACCATAGATCTACTTGATAACATCGATAGCGTAGATACTAAGCAAGACACTTCAGATGCCTATCAACCTACCCGAACAAGGCAAGAGCCGTATGCGCTGAAAATCAGCCAATTTCAATCTAACAACAATACCCAAACACAAACCAGCACATTTCGTTTACAACGGCATTTTGACTGCTGGTGGATCCGCTATTAGTGAATAAAACTGCAAAATAGCCACTGCCCCGCCCTGCTCACGCGGTGCAATACTCACTTGCCAACCATACAACTCGCAAAGCCTGCGTACAATCGATAAACCAATACCGCCACCGGTTGTATTGCCAACACTGGAGCCGCGATAACCACGTTCAAATAGTCTATCGGCATCCTCTATACTCAAGCCAGGACCAGTATCTTCAATTAGAACCCTATTTTTTTCAACAATACAACGGATCTCACCTTCAACCGTGTATTTGCATGCGTTGCCCAACAGATTACCAATAGCAACAGATAGTACCGCTTCCGGTGCTTCTATAAGTACATCGGTATCGCCTTCTATAAATAATTTAATCGGCTTATTAGAAATATGTGCGCGGTTTGCTTCAACCAAATGGGTAATCAATTTATAAATTGAACATTGCCCCAAACCACGTTCATTGCGCGACAACATTAGTAATGCAGTAGTTAAGTCTGTGCATTGCAAAGCAGCACGATCGATTCGCAACAGGCGCTGACGCATTTTTTCATTTAATTCTGGATTTGCTAAAAGCAGTTCTGTAGCGCCACGAATCACTGCCAATGGGGTGCGCAGTTCATGGCTAACATCGGCATTAAACTCGCGATCACGCCGGACAATTTGTGTCATTCGGCCTGAATAATCATCAAGCGCTGAAGCGAGCTGGCCAACTTCATCATCAGGAAACAGAGGTGCTAACTTTTGCGAGCTTTCCTTGCCCACCATACCTCGAAGCCTATGTGCTAATTCCAGCACTGGACTGATAACGCGAGATGAAGCCCAGATACCAATGAGCCAAGCTAATAAAGAGAAAATGGCAATGGCGATAACGACTAGAAACAACAAACGCTGTTCACTAATGCTAGCGCTAGTTACGTCATAGCGGACATAACTGACTAAATCAGCATCACGACGAATGGCATATTTATAGCGATGTAGCAGGCCATTACTATCAACTTCTTCAACATCATAAACGCCCGTTTTCAGATTCTGTAGCGCCAAGGGCATTTTATAAGCATTACGCGTGCTCCATATTTTTGCCGACAACATCGAGAACGTAGCAGTGCCTTGCGGATTATTACGCACCTGCTGCACGAAGTTATCCACTTCACGTTGCAAAGTGCTTTCGATCAATTGACCTTCTAATTTTGCCCGCAGGTACAAGGACGAAATTGCAAATAGCGCGGTTAGCCCGAAGCCCAGCAGGAAGAATGAAAAAATTATTCGAGTGCGAAGTCTGCGCCTATACTGCATCTGGATCGACGATTCTGTAACCTATGCCATGCCGCGTTTGAATCAATTGAGTAGTGAAAGGTTTATCAACGGCAGCTCGCAGACCATGAATATGCACGCGCAAACTGTCAGAATCAGGTAATTCTTCGCCCCATACTTTGGTTTCCAATTCGGTGCGAGTGACTACCGAAGGCGAAGATTCCATTAATGCCTGGAGAATCTTCAATGCTGTTGGATTGAGCTGAATAGATTCACCGGCCCGATGGATTTCCAATGTATCAAGGTTGTATTCCAAATCAGCGATATTCAGAATTCGTGAAATATTAGCTTTAGTTCGGCGCGCCAAAACCTGTAATCGCGCTTCCACTTCCTGCAACGCAAATGGCTTTACCAAATAATCGTCAGCACCGGATTCAAAACCTGCTAGCTTACTTTCCAGCGAATCACGCGCCGTTAGCATCAGCACAGGTGTTTGCTTACGGCCATCCATGCGCAACTTTCGGCACACTTCAATGCCGTCAATGCCAGGTAAATTCAAGTCTAAGACAATTGCGTCGAAGTCATTTACTACCGCTAAATGCAAGCCAGTGACACCATCAGCAGCGTAGTCAACCGTGTGTCCTCGATCTTCCAAATAATCGCCTAGATTAGCGGCAATATCACGGTTGTCTTCTATGACCAATATACGCATTCTATATTCCTAATTTGGATTACTGCTTGACGTTTACACCATCTAATTGCGTTTTTTCAAAAGCGCGTCGTTTAGCGGCCATAGTTTGACATTGCTTCTTCTTCATATTTGAACCAATTTCATTTTCGAATCTACAAATTAACTTACTATCTGCAAACGTCTGTTTAAGTATGCTATTGACCTGATCTTGCCTAGTCATGACCTCATTACTTGTTAATTCTTGATTAATTAGTAAATCTAGCGACTTATTCAATTCGATGAGGTTTTGTTGATTAAGTTCCGAATATTCAGGCTGTTGTAATTTTTGATTTATATTCAAACGTTGCTGTGACAAATTACCTACTGAAAGTGAAAACTGTATAGGCTGCTTATCACTAACTGATGTTGCATGAATAACGCTGGTGTTTATTAAAAGAATAGCAAAAAAGAAAAATTTCATTGTGTTGAAGAACCGTAATTTTAAAATGTAAATTAAGCATAGCATTATTGCAATTTTCTAACCATTATAAAAAACCCAACAAGCGCTTGCGCGCTTGCCGGGCCAGGGCGTTGAAGCTCCGATTACCAAAACCGGCTGGTTGCTGACGAGGCGCGCAAACCGTAGAGTTGGTCGGACAAGGCTAATCGCTAAAGCGTTAATATATCGTTAAATCAAACTGATGTTTTAGTTATTCTAGATAATAATTAGGCTTTTTTCTTGGAAATTAGAAAATCCAGCATTTTACCTGCCACATCAACGCCACTAACGCGCTCCAAAGCTTCAAAACCGGGACATGCGTTAACCTCCAATACCAATGGTCCATACTTTGAATTGATGATGTCAACACCAGCAACATCAAGCCCCAAAAGTGCGACAGCTTTTAGCGCCAATGCAATCTCTTCTGGCGTTGCTTGGTAAAGCTCAGCATGTCCACCTTGATGAATGTTGGAGCGAAAATCGCCAGGTGCCGCAGTTCGCTTCATGGCAGCAAGCAATTGACCATTGAGTATAAACAAACGACTATCGGCACCACCTGCTTCGTCGATAAACTCCTGAAGCAAAAATGGCTCGTTTGTTGAATGCAATTGCGAAATGCGCGCCAAAGCTGTTTCGCGATTATTAAAAAGCTCAACACCGCGGCCTTGCGTACTATTATTTTGCTTAATTAGCAGCGGAAATAGAAATTGGCTCCCGAGTAAACTTTCAGCTACTTCGATGGATTCACAACTAGCTGATTTCGGAAAAGGCAGGCCATGATGCTCAAACTTATATAGACAGTGTAATTTATCGCGAGCCAAGGCAATGGCATAGGCATTATTCAAACTGATAACGCTCTGATTTTGCCAGTGTAATAAAAGTGCATTGCCCTGGCGCTGCCATGTCGGACCATAGCGCGGGATAATGGCATTAAAGCAGCAATTGAGTGAATTAGACGCATTTGAGTGCCCAGATAATAACACTGGGATTTGTAATGGATCGAGCACAGTGATAGCACACTCACGTTGCTTTGCTGCAATAATTAAGCGCTGATTCGCGTAAAGTTGCGGTTGACGCGATAAAATGACAATCTTCAATCGTAGTCCTGTTGGATAGAGTCATAAAACTAATGAACACGCGAAAAACTATGCAATTATATCTTAATGGCGAGCTTGATCAGTTTGAAGAAAATATGCCTATCAGCGCATTAACGCAAACTCTTGGTCTTGAGCACCAGCGCTTTGCCGTTGAAGTGAATCGCTGCATTGTGCCGAAAAGCATGCACGCCAGCTACTTTCTAAAGCCGGGTGATTATGTTGAAATCATACAGGCGATGGGTGGCGGTTAAATTTTACGCGCACTAGCTTTTCAGGCGATAATACTGCTATGAATATACCTACGAATAATGACCCGCTGATTATTGCCGGCAAGACGTATCGCTCCCGTTTACTGACCGGCACCGGAAAATTTACCGATTTCACACAAACTCGCCAAGCGACTGATGCCGCTGGTGCTGAAATTATTACGGTGGCGTTGCGCCGCACCAATCTTGGCCAGAATAAAGGCGAGCCAAATTTATTAGATTTTCTGCCACCAGATTTATTCACCTTGTTGCCCAACACCGCTGGCTGCTATAACGCAGACGATGCTATACGCACCTGCCAATTAGCGCGCGAACTGCTTGATGGCCATAAATTAGTTAAATTAGAAGTATTGGGCGATCCAAAAACTTTATTCCCACACGTTACTCAAACATTGCTTGCTGCCGAGCGCTTAGTGGCGGATGGATTTGATGTGATGGTGTATACCTCCGATGACCCGATTATTGCAAAAGAATTAGAAGCCATTGGTTGTGTGGCCATCATGCCCTTGGCTGCGCCGATTGGCTCTGGCCTTGGTATTCAAAATAAATGGAGTTTACTGGAAATTATTGAAAACGCCAAAGTGCCGGTTTTAGTCGATGCCGGCGTTGGCACCGCATCAGATGCAACTATCGCAATGGAACTGGGCTGCGATGGTGTGTTAATGAACACCGCCATTGCCGCCGCCAAGAACCCCATACTCATGGCAAGTGCGATGCGTAAAGCTGTTGAAGCAGGTCGCGAAGCATTTTTAGCTGGGCGTATGGCAAAACGACGCTATGCCAATGCCTCCTCGCCAATTGATGGCTTGTTTTTTTGATGACTAGCGTCTTAGACCCGAAAGAAAATACATATATACGTACTGTTCGTAGCTTTGTTTTAAGGCAAGGTCGCTCCACCCCTTCGCAAAAGCGGGCTTTTGATCAACACTGGTCGCAATTTGGATTAACCTACTCCGCTACTAAAAAAGAATTTAGCGAAATCTTCAGAAATATGGCTGATGTAGTTATTGAAATTGGCTTTGGTAACGGCGAACAACTACTATTTGCGGCAGAACAAGAGCCATTGCGCGATTTTATCGGCATTGAAGTACATGCGCCAGGCGTAGGGCGCGCCTTAAATACTCTTGCAGAAAAAGCCTTAAAAAATGTCCGCATTTACCAACATGATGCTGTTGAAGTACTGCGTAATGAAATCGCTGACGCGTCGCTTGCCGAAGTACGTATTTACTTCCCAGATCCGTGGCATAAAAAACGTCATCATAAACGCCGTATCATCCAAGCCGAGTTCGTCAAGTTGTTGTGCAGCAAACTCAAGCCAGGCGGTGTTTTGCACATAGCTAGCGACTGGCAAGAATACGTTGAGCATATGTGGGATGTTTGTGACAATGAGCCTCTGTTGCACAATACTGCAGGCCCAAGAGGTGCGGTGCATAGGCCTTCATGGCGCAGGCAAACGCATTTTGAAACGCGCGGCCAGAAGCTTGGCCATAGTGTTTGGGATTTACTATACATTCGTCTAGGAAACCACTAAGCGCATGCAAACAAGTTTAGTCCTAACACAAGACATGATAATCGTGTTAGCACTAACCGGCTTTATGATTGCGATGCTGATGTTCGAACGAATTCGCGCGGATGCTGCCTCTTTAGCTGTACTAGTGATACTTGGGTTAACTGGGGTAATTTCCGACCAGAATCTATTTCAAGGATTCTCTGGTAACGCAGTAATTAGCGTAATGGCATCTATGATTTTGAGTGCTAGCCTCGACCGAACCGGCGCATTGAATCGGCTTGCCGCTTGGTTGATTAGACGGTCTAAAGGCTCTGAACAACGATTAACGCTGATTAGCTCAGCCGTTGCAGGCTGTATGTCTGGCTTTATGCAAAACCCTGCGGTTACATCATTATTCCTACCGGTTGCTGCGCGGCTGTCGAGCCGAACCGGGATGACCTTGGCACAATTATTATTTCCGATTGCCGTTGCTATTATTTTAGGCGGGCAACTCACCATGATTGGCAATTCACCATTGATGATGCTTAATGACTTAATGCACTCGGCAAATCAAAATTTGCCCTCTGGCGTGGCAACACTTCAATCTTTGCCAATGTTCCAGCCATTGCCTATTGGTATTGTGCTAACACTCTGCGGTTTATTGTATTTCCGTTTCCGGAAATACCTGTGGTTCAATGAAGCCATTGGCAGCAATGTTAGCCCCAGCACACCGGAACATTATTTTGCTAGCGCATACGGTATTGAAGGTGATGTCTATGAGTTGGTGATTACCCCAACCAGCAATTTAGTTGGTATGAGTATTGGTGATGCGGAAGCCGAGATCGGCGCGCCTTTAATTTTGGCATTGCATACCGGCAATGAATCGCGTATGGCGCCGCATGCCGATGAACGCTTATGGGTTGGCAGTGTGATTGGCGTAATGGGCACATTCGAGCATGTGCAAGCATACGCACACAGCAAACAATTAAAGTTTTCGCAACGCTTAAAAACACTCGGTGATTTATTCAATCCAGCACAATCCGGCATTTCTGAAGCAGTAATCCCAACTAATTCACCTTTTATTGGCCGCGCACAAGCCGACTTGCGACTTCGAAAACGCTACGGTATTAGTTTGTTAGCTATTAACCGCGATAAGAAAATTCTGCGTGAAAACATCCGGCAATTAACCTTTCGCTCTGGCGACATACTGGTTTTCCATTCAAATTGGAGTGATTTGAGCCAAGCCAATAACGATCGCGATTTCGTAGTCATTACTGATTACCCTAAAGCCGAGCAACGCCCACACAAACTGCGTGTTGCCTTAGGCATTTTCACTTGCAGTATGTTGTTGGCATTGTCCACGTTAGTATCGTTACCAATTGCCTTAATGGCTGGTGCGATTGCAATGATTGTCAGTGGTGTGCTCAACATGGATGAAGCCTATGCCGCTATCAGCTGGAAAACGGTATTCACCATGGCTTGCCTTATTCCACTTGGTATCGCTATTGATTCTACAGGCGCAGCCAACTGGCTAGCACAGCACAGCATTGAGCGTTTAGGTGATGGCGTGCCAGACTGGGTTATACAAACATGCGTGGCATTATTCACCACAATTCTTGCACTGGTAATCGGCAATGTTGGTGCTACCGTGGTGATGGTACCAATGGCAATCAATATTGCCTTAGCGGCTAATGGCCAACCGATGGCGTATGCATTTCTCGCTGCAATGTGCGCCTCCAATAATTTCATCAGCCATGCCAATCCAGTTATTTCAATGATTGTTGGCCCGGCCGGTTATCAAAGCCGTGACCTCTGGCGCAATGGCCTTCCAATTACTTTGTTGTATATGTTGGTGGCATTGTTTGCAGTCAACCTGATGTTTTAATTTCAATAAGCCGGCTTAAATCAACACGTAATTGTTCATCCAGCAATTCTGCGGGTACAGTTTGCAAGGATTCGCCTCGGCATGGGCCCTGCACACATAAGCCACTTGCCAAATCAAATGTAGCGCCATGCGCTGCGCAAATAATCATGCCAGATTTGCATAAAAATTGACCCGGCGCAAAATCCAAGCGGCGTCCTTGGTGTGGGCACTGATTTACATAGACGTGAAACTCTGACGCACTTTTCACTATGATTAAGTCTATGTTTTTATTGCTAATTAATGCGTTAAATGCAGTCGGCTGATTATTTTCAACATCGCTTACTGGAATTAACAAACAATTTACACTTTCCATGCCCACTCTCTGCATACTAATTCTTCTTTAAATTTATAGCACAAGTATGCGTATCTTATTTCACCGCTTATTATTGAGTCGCCCAAACAAACCTAAAAATCCATTGCTGAAAATGACTTTTGCTGTGCTGGGTGTTTTTTTTCTGTTTGGTGTATGCGTATTAGCGATTGTAGCTGGTGTGTTCATGCTGATTACCAGCTTTACCTTGAAGCTAATCGGTAAAAAGGCGTTTCGAACCAAGCCGCAGAACGATGTGCTTGACGCCGAATACACTGTGATCAAGAAGTCGCACGTCAGTATCTCAGGTTAATCTCGAATATCTTGACTATACTGTTTACACTGACGTTTTAGGAAGTAACGTCATGGAATCATTTGTGTTTCTCCCGCCTGCAAGAGCAACTGCAGCCATCAGTGGCATCGCTGAACGCTTTCCCATACACCGCATATATTGTGTGGGTCGCAATTTCGTTGAGCACGCCAAAGAAATGGGGGCGGAAGCACCGAAAGAGAAACCCGTTTTTTTCATGAAACCCGCAGATGCAGTTAGTCAATCTTCGCTCATTCCATACCCTTCGCAAACCAACGATTTGCATCATGAAGTGGAATTGGTGGTTGCACTTGGCCCAAACATCCCCGAACAACTAACTACTGAAAATGCCGACCAAGCTATTTTCGCCTATGCTATTGGGCTTGATTTAACCCGCCGCGACTTGCAAGCACAGGCTAAGGAAAAACGCTTGCCGTGGGATACCGCCAAAGGCTTTGATGCCTCTGCGCCAATCAGCCATTTAATTCTGAAAGAACATGCACACATCACAGCCCAAACTCAACTAAGCCTCACCGTTAATGGTCAATTAAGACAGCAAGCCAATCTGGGCGAGATGATTTTCAGCGTCCCTGACATACTAATTGAATTATCTAAATTGTATCGGTTAAAAGCAGGGGATTTAATTTTTATGGGCACACCAGCCGGTGTGGCTGCTTTACAAAAAGGCGATACATTTATTGCTACACTTGAGGGTGTAGTGTCTTTTTCAGCAAGTATTTTTTAACACAGGGGAAATTTATGAGTTTAGTGTCAGAATTCAAAGAGTTTGCTTTACGCGGTAATGTTATCGATTTAGCCATTGGTGTGGTGATTGGCGGAGCATTTGGCAAAATCGTCACATCCTTAGTCAACGATTTAATTATGCCGGGCGTTTCTTATATGATCGGTACATCAAGCTTTAAAAGCCTTTCAGCCGTTCTGCGGCCAGCTGTACTGGATGTTGATGGAAAAGAAAGCGTGCCTGCATTGCTATTAAACTACGGTGCATTTATACAAACTATTATTGATTTTGCGATTATCGCATTCGTCATTTTCATGGTGGTAAAAGCTATTAACAATCTACGTCGCAATGAACAGGCTCCCGCCGAAGCACCAGGGCCAAGCGATGAAGTGAAATTACTGACTGAAATCCGCGATGCCTTAAACCAAGCGAAGAGCTAAATTATGCGTATTTTTTCAGCGGTAATTTTAATATTACTCAGCACATCTGTATTCGGCAATGAAACTGGCTTGAA
>JAYTOD010000042.1:0-4635 GCA_043747995.1 Arenimonas sp. | reverse complement strand
TGGAGCCGAAAATGATAGGTCGACTACGTGGTATTTTGCTCAGCAAGCATGCACCTTGGATTATGTTGGAAGTGGGCGGTGTGGGCTATGAAGTGGAAGTGCCAATGTCAACCTACTACGACTTGCCAGCAGTGGGCGAAACACTGATTCTTTGCACCCATTATGCGGTGCGCGAAGACGCAGTGGCATTGTATGGTTTTTTCACTGAGGCTGAGCGGCGCTTGTTTCGTGATGTGCAGAAAGTTTCCGGTATTGGCGCCAAAATTGCATTGGCTGTTTTATCCGGTTCGAGCGTGAATGAATTTGCGCGCATGCTGCAAGCTGGCGATATTGCGGCATTAACCAAAATTCCGGGTATTGGTAAAAAAACTGCCGAACGCATGTTGGTGGAGCTGCGCGAGCGCAGTGCTGATATGATTTCACCATTAGTTGGCCGCAATTCGGGCATCGCCCAAGATGCACTTACCGAAGCCAGTATTGCCTTGCAGCAATTGGGCTATAAACCCATAGAAATTACCCGTATGGTGAAAGAAGCTCAATCCACAGATAGCGCTGAAGACATCATTCGTCTGGCGTTAAAATCGGCACTTAGAGGCTAAGTATGTCAGCTCACGCACACTCCGTTTCAAAAGCATCAAAAGCCGCCTTAGTTCTTGGTGCGATAGGCGTGGTATTTGGTGATATCGGCACCAGTCCGTTATACACCTTGAAAGAAGCATTCGGGCAACATTATGGTTTAGTGGCTAATCAAGCCAATATGTTCGGTATTTTGTCTTTAGTGTTCTGGGCCATGATTCTCGTGGTTACCATTAAGTATGTTTTGGTGATCTTGCATGCTGACAACCGTGGCGAAGGCGGCATTTTATCCTTGATGTCTGTGGTGCACCGGGCCTTGCCCATAGCATCGCCGTTAACCTATGGCATCGGCATTCTCGGTATTATGGGCACAGCGTTTTTTTTCGGAGATGCAGTGATTACTCCTGCTATGACGGTGTCGTCGGCAGTTGAGGGTATTAAGGAAATTGCGCCAGGTATGCATGCCTATGTTAAGCCAATAGCCTTAGTGATTCTGGTCTTTTTGTTTTCCTTTCAGCGCTTTGGAACAGAACGTGTTGGCCGGGTATTTGGCCCGGTCATGATGCTTTGGTTTGTAGCGATTGCTATTCTTGGGTTGTTACAAATTGTAAAAAACCCATCGATTTTATTGGCATTGAACCCAGGTTATGGGGTGTCATTTTTTCTGCAGAATGGGGTTGTTGCCTGGTTAGCTCTTGGTGCAGTGGTATTGTGCGTCACCGGTGGTGAGGCGCTATATGCCGACATGGGGCATTTTGGCCGGTTGCCGATCCGGAATGCTTGGATGATTGTGGTATTACCTTCATTGGTGTTGAATTATTTCGGACAGGGTGCATTAGTACTAGCCAATCCAGAGGCTGTTAGTAGTCCATTTTTCGGGCTAGTACCAGAATCATTGCTGGTACCAATGGTCGTGTTGGCAACACTCGCAGCTGTGATTGCCTCGCAAGCCGTTATTTCGGGTGCATTTTCCTTAGCCCGTGAAGCGGTGCAGCTTGGCTATCTGCCACGCATGAAAATTGTGCATACCTCAGCGCACACCATTGGCCAGATTTATATACCGTGGATCAATAATATTTTGTTCATCACCGTCATTGCACTGGTGATTGGCTTCAAAGATTCATCGGCCATGGCCGCTGCGTATGGTGTTTCGGTTACAGGCAGTATGTTGATTGATACAATTTTAGTCATTATTCTGGCTAGCCAAGGATGGCGAGTTAAACCAATCATCATATGGATTGCTGGCCTTTCATACTTAATTATCGACATCGCACTGTTCTCGGCCAACGCCATCAAGTTCTTGCATGGCGCATGGGTGCCGGTCTTGTTAGGCATGATGGTGTTCACCATTATGCGTACCTGGCGACACGGTCGAGATTTGGTAAGAGAGCAGGTTAACCGTGGCAGTTTGCGCATTGAGCATTTCATCAAGAGTATCTTGGTTGATCAGCCTATTCGTGTGCAAGGCACGGCCATTTTCATGACCCCGTCAAACGATTTTTTACCGCCATCAATGTTGCATAATTTAAAACACAATAAAGTTTTGCATCAGCAAAATATTTTGTTGTGTGTTGAAACATCTAGCATTCCGCGTGCTGATATCGAAGAACGTTATTCCTATACAGATCTAGGTTCAGGATTTAGCCGTTTAACGTTGCGCTATGGCTATATGGAAGACCCTGATGTGCCGAAAGCACTGAAACAATGGAACATCTCTGGGCTACAGTTCGATCCTATGGATACTACCTATTTCGCCAGTCGCGAAACATTAAGTGCCAATGCCGATCAAGGCATGGTGCTGTGGCGAGATAAGCTATTCTTACTCATGTCTCGCAATGCAACGCCAGCCACAGAATTTTTCAGTATTCCGGGCGATCGTTTAGTAGAATTGGGTACCAAGGTCATCATTTAATGTTAAGCGTGCCGCTAAGCGCCGCAAAGGTTGTGCAAGTGGAAGAAGAACGGATAATCAGCAGCGAAGCAAGCCGCGAAGATGAAAATATTGAAAGCAGTATTCGGCCTAAAAGCCTTGATGAATATTTGGGCCAGGTGACTGTCCGCGAGCAAATGAAAATTTACATTGAAGCCGCTAAACAGCGCGGTGAAGCCTTAGACCATGTGTTGATTTTTGGCCCGCCAGGGCTTGGTAAAACCACTTTGTCGCATGTCATCGCCAATGAAATGGGCGTAGCCGTTCGGCAAACTTCTGGCCCAGTGATTGAGCGCGCTGGCGATTTAGCGGCCATCCTAACCAACTTGCAACCGCACGATGTATTGTTCATCGATGAAATCCATCGTTTGTCACCTGTCATTGAAGAAGTGCTGTATCCCGCCATGGAAGACTTCCAAATCGATATTATGATTGGCGAAGGCCCGGCTGCACGCTCGATTAAATTAGATTTGCCGCCGTTTACTTTAATTGGTGCAACCACCCGCGCAGGATTGCTTACGGGCCCGTTGCGTGATCGATTCGGTATTGTGCAGCGTCTAGAGTTTTATTCGGTGGATGAATTACGACGTATTGTTCGGCGTTCAGCAAATATTCTTGGTATTGCTTGTGATGATTTTGGCGCAGAAGAAATTGCCAAGCGTTCCCGTGGTACGCCACGTATTGCTAATCGGTTGCTCAGGCGCGTGCGTGACTATGCGCAAGTGAAAGGCGATGGCAGAATAAATCAAGATATGGCGGTACTCGCTATGCAGATGCTACAGGTTGATCCGGAAGGTTTTGATGAGGCTGATCGTCGCTTACTTAAAATGATTATGGAAAATTTTGATGGTGGTCCGGTCGGTGTTGAATCTTTGGCTGCCGCCTTGAGTGAAGAGCGTGGCACACTTGAAGATGTGGTTGAGCCATTCTTAATTCAGCAGGGCTACATCATGCGCACCGCGCGTGGCCGTATGGCCACTGCAAAAGCATACCGGCATTTTGGGCTAAGCATGCCAAAAAATAAACAAGCTACGGACGCTTTCGAGCCATGAGTGCATTCGAGTGGACGGTGCGAGTGTATTGGGAAGATACCGATGCGGGTGGGGTGGTATATCATGCGCGTTATTTGCATTTTTTGGAGCGTGCACGCACCGAATGGTTGCGCAGTTGTGGCTATGAACAAGGCCATATGAGTGAATCCATTGATATGGTTTTTGCTGTACGAAGTATGAATATTGAATTTCTAAGCCCCGCCAAACTCGATGATTTGCTAAACATTCGGATTACACTTTCAACATGCCGACGCGCCAGTTTTGTGGTTGAACATGAATTGCGCAACGATAAACAACTACTGTTAACGGGTAGTGCGCAGATTGCATGCTTAAGCGCCAGTACTTTTAAACCACGTGCAATACCCGAAACCTTATTAAAACTGATTCAAGACGGAGTGAGTGCATGATCCACTATTTTTCGCAGTTGCTTGCAACGGCTCAAGCCGTATCCTTAGCGCCTGAACCAACCGGCCTGAATTATGTGCAATTGATTCTGCATGCCAGCTTACCAGTGCAAATTGTGATGGTATTATTGGTGGCGGCATCGGTGCAGAGTTGGTTTATTATTTATGGCAAATCAAAAGTATTCAGAGCTGCAACCATGGAAGCGAATCGCTTCGAAGACCGTTTTTGGTCGGGCACTGATTTAAATAATTTATACCGCGACGCTACCGACCAAACGCATGAAGTGTCGGGCTTAGAAGCTATTTTTGAAGCAGGTTATCGCGAATTCCTGCGTTTAAGGCTGCAGCAAGTTGCGGTGGATGCGCGCACACAGGTTGAAGGCGCACAACGCGCCATGCGCGCAACCTTAGCCCGCGAAGTAGATGCCCTTGAACATAATCTTGAATTGCTCGCTAATGTGGCTTCAACTGCGCCATATGTGGGTTTGGTGGGCACGGTATTCGGCATAATGGTGTCTTTTCACGGCTTGGCAAATAATAAGCAAGCCACGATTGCTTCTGTAGCGCCGGGTATTTCAGAAGCCTTAATTGCCACCGCAATGGGCTTATTTGCAGCTATTCCAGCGGTGTGGGCATTCAATCGCTATTCCACTCGCGTTGAGCGCGTTTCGGT
>JAYTOD010000041.1:0-2924 GCA_043747995.1 Arenimonas sp. | reverse complement strand
CGTATTATTGCCTGCCTTGATGTGGCTGCTGGTCGCGTGGTTAAAGGTGTGCGCTTCCAAGCCCATGAAGATGTTGGTGACATTCTTGAATTAGCGCAACGCTATAGCGAGCAAGGTATTGATGAACTGGTGTTTTATGACATCAATGCTAGCCCTGAGCAGCGCAGCGTTTCAGCCGACTGGGTGCAGCATGTTGCCAGCGCCATCAATATACCCTTTTGTGTCGCCGGCGGTATTCGTTCGGTTGCGCAGGCCGAGCACATACTTGCACATGGTGCTGATAAAATTTCTATCAATACACCTGCTTTAGAAAACCCAAACTTAATCGCCGAATTGGCGAAGCGCTTTGGCAGTCAGTGCGTGGTGCTTGGCATTGACTCAAACAAAGAGGCTGATGGCATTTGGCGTGTACGCAGCTACACCGGCGACCCAAGCAAAACTCAATACTTACGTACTCAAACACTAGACTGGGTCAAGTACGCACAAGAGTTGGGCGCTGGTGAAATTGTGTTGAATTGCATGAGCTCTGATGGTACGCGAGATGGCTTTGATACAGAACAACTCAGCGCCGTGCGCGAATGTTGCCAGGTTCCACTAATCGCCTCCGGCGGCGCGGGCACGATGTTGCATTTTGCTGAGGTATTCCAACACAGCGATGTGGATGGTGCACTGGCGGCAAGCGTATTTCATAAAAATACAATTAGCATTCCGGCACTCAAACATTATCTACATACACAACATATCCCGGTGCGACTATGAACCTAGAAAGCATTGCTACACTCGATTGGCAAAAACAAGATGGCTTGATTCCAGCCATTGTGCAAGATGTCGATAGTTTGCAAATTTTAATGTTGGGTTATATGAACCAAGAGGCATTAACCCAAACAATACGAGATGGCAGAGTCACTTTTTTTAGCCGCAGCAAAAATCGTTTATGGACTAAAGGCGAAAGCTCTGGAAATTTTTTGGAGCTAGTAAGCCTAGAAACCGACTGCGATAACGATAGCCTGTTAATTCAAGCCAAACCGAACGGGCCCACTTGCCATTTGCAACGCGCTAGTTGCTTCGAAAAGGCACCACTGCATTTTCTTGCCGAATTGGAAGAACGAATTGCGCAACGCAAACATGCCGACCCAAAAACCAGTTATAGCAAACGCTTGATGGATTCCGGACTAGACAAAGTTGCGCAGAAAGTGGGTGAGGAAGCCGTTGAAACGGTTATCGCCGCATTAGTGCAAGATGAGCAAGCATTGCTAAATGAATCCGCTGATCTGCTGTATCACTTGCTGGTATTACTTCAAACCAAGGATATTGCTTTAAGCCGAGTACTTGAAGTGCTGAAACGGCGCTAATTGATACTGAACAATTTCCCCTTACTCTTTGTAGAATCTTTATGGCGTATTTTCATTCTATTCATTGCGATGTTTTCGCACCACGTATTGGCGCTGGCAATCCATTGGCGGTTATCCTTGATGCAGATTCACTCAGCACCGAAAACATGCAGGCGATTGCCAGTTGGATGAATTTGGCAGAAACCACCTTCATCTTAAAACCAAGCGCCGCTGAAGCTGATTATCGTGTGCGTATTTTTACTACCCAAAAAGAAATCACCTTTGCCGGGCACCCAAGTATTGGCAGTGCGCATGTATTACTTAGCCAAGGTCTTCGGCCAAAAACAGCTGGCCTATTAATTCAAGAATGTGCAGCCGGGCTATTACCTATTCGCTATCAGCCCGACCAGCCGAACAATACACTGAGTGTGCGCGTGCCCAGTTCAAAACTGCTGCGCTATGCAGATAATACCGATAAACTGTTTGCAACTATTCTTGCAAATCCACAATTCGCCGCTGTAAAGCCGGCGCTAGTTGAAGGTGGCCGCCGATGGTGGCTGGCTGAGTTACAAAACGAACAAGCGGTTCGGGAGTTTGTGCCTGACTCTTTTGCTATTAAGCAACTGGCTGATCAAACGCAAAGTTTAGGACTTTGTATTTTTGCACGAAGGCAAACACCTGAATCCGGCTTAGTAGTGCGTGCATTTCCGCTTGGTGTGGGTATTTTTGAAGATCCGGCTTCGGGTGCTGCTAATGCTGCGATTGCCGCATTCCTTCAAGAAACTGGTCAACTCGGTGAATTAGCAAATCGCTACTTAGTTAGCCAAGGTCGTGAAATTGGCCGTGATGCCATTTTAAGTTTAGAAATTGATGCAACCAACGATGTTTGGGTAGGTGGTGATTGCCAAAATGTTGTTGAAGGCCGCTTGCAATGGCCTGACTAAAGTAAGGGCATGGCCGTTGCCATGCCCTCACCTATTACTTAATAACGATACGCATAATTGCGATTGTATTGTGGGCGAGTATCAACACGTACACGCACAGAACTACCAGGGTTGTAAGGCATTATCGTGCTATATACACGATCGCGATAACGATAGGTCACCCGGTATTCCACATTGCCGCCACGGTTGTTGTAGTTATTGTTGTAGCCATAATCACTACGGCATTCAACATAGTGGCGATCATAGCTGCCGCGATTATCGCGATCAACACTTTGGCCGATTAAACCGCCAATCAATGCGCCAGCCACCGTGGAAGCACCACGGCCATCGCCCTTACCAACCTGATTACCAATCGCGCCACCGGCAATTGCGCCTATTATTGCGCCATCTTTAATGCTCGACTGATTGCCATAACGGCCACGGTTGTCGTAGCACTGACGATTGTAATCACGGCCGTAGCCGCCCAAGCGTTCAACACGAATAACTCGCGCATAGTCGTAGCGACCATAATGGGAATCATAGCGACCGTTGTTGTGGTTATCGTAGCGATTTTCATGGCGTTGCTCATAACGCGCATCATAACGATCATCTTGGTCATAACGATCATCTTGATTGTAACGGCCATCTTGATCGTAGCGGCCATCTTGAT
>JAYTOD010000040.1:0-10985 GCA_043747995.1 Arenimonas sp. | reverse complement strand
TTCGGCATGTTGCTCAGGCTCAATGAAGCGGCTTGGCACGGTGTGAATGCCTTGCGCGGCTAATTCAGCCAGATAATGCTTATCGGTATTGCTTTCAATCACGTTCAGCGGATTAAGCAATACAGTATGTTCCGAAACACGCGCGGCCCAAGCCAAAAACTCGGGTAGTTTATCGATGTAATCCCAGGGTGAACGAATCAGTACAGCGGAGAACGAAGCCCAATTCACGAAGCTATCGTCCCAATACACAATGCGGTGCGCAATATGGGCGTTATCCAAAGCGGCAGACAAAGGTGCGAGATCTTCATCCAAAGCATGTGCAGCGGCAACCGAGACGAGAGCGAGCATGGCGTACTCCTACAGATTCTGATAATTCGGGCCAGCGCCGCCTTCCGGCGTTACCCAATTGATGATTTGGTACGGATCTTTAATGTCGCAGGTTTTGCAATGCACGCAATTGGCGGCATTTATTTGTAAACGTTTGCCTGCATCATCTTGGGCAATTTCATACACGCCAGCTGGGCAAAAGCGTGTGCACGGATTGCCGTATTCTTCCGCGCATTGGGTAATGCAGATATTGGTATCTGCAACTTGCAAGTGAATGGGTTGATCTTCGTCGTGTTCAGTAGCGGCATAATAAACGCCAGCCAAACGATCACGTGGGGCGAGCATGCGTTCCACATAATCGCGGGTTGGGCTTTCGGCTTCGTTGAGTTTTTTCAGGCTCGACCAATCGGCTTTCACTTTCAGCGTCCACGGTGATAAACCACCGGTGATGGTTTCCCAGCCGGCATTGAGCAAACCAAATAGGCGGCCTTTTTTAAACGCTGGTTTGAAGTTGCGCACTTTCTTGAGTTCAGCAACCACCACGGAAGCGCGCAGTTTGGCATCCCAGCCAGTTGAATCGTTGTTAGCGGCAAGATGTTCAGCGGCCAACATGCCAGAGCGAATGGCTTGGTGCACACCTTTAATTTTTGGCACATTCACCAAACCAGCCGAACAGCCAATCAGCAAAGCGCCCGGCATTTCAACGTTCGGCAGGCTTTGGTAGCCACCGGTGACAATCGCGCGTGCGCCAGCAGAAAGTATTGTGCCGCCTTCTAATAGCACTTTTACCGACGGATGATTTTTCCATTGCTGAAAGGCTTCGTACGGCTGGTAGTTTGGGTCGCTATAATCCAAGCCCGACACATAACCCAGTGCAATTCGATTTTTATCTAAGTGATATAAGAAGCTACCGCCATAAGTGTGTGAATCGGCTGGCCAGCCCATGGAGTGCACAATCTTACCTGGCTCACACACGCCTTCGCGCACTTGCCAGAGTTCTTTAATGCCAATCGAATAACTTTGTGGATCGCAGTTAGCATCCAATTTAAATTTTGTGATGAGTTGCTTGCTTAAATGACCGCGCGCACCTTCGGCAAGCACCGTGGTTTTGGCTTTAATGTCGATGCCTTGCGCGTAGGTGGCTTTGTGCGAGCCGTCTTTGGCAATGCCCATATCACCAATGCTGACGCCACATACGGCACCACTTTCATCGAATAAAATTTCTGAGGCAGCAAAGCCTGGGTATATTTCCACACCAGCTGCTTCACATTGCGGCGCCAGCCAGGCGCAAAGAGCTCCTAAAGACATAATGCTATTGCCGTGGTTATTCATTTGCGGCGGATTGATGGGTGCTTTAAAGCCGCCAGTTTTACTCAAAAACCAGAATTCATCCTTGCCAGCAGGCACGCAAATAGGCGGCGGATTAGCGCGCCAGTTTGGTAGTAGTTCATCTAAAGCGGCGGTTTCAATTACCGCGCCAGAAAGCGAATGCGCGCCGATGCTGGAGGCTTTCTCGATTACACAGACGCTGATGTTTGGGTTCAGTTGTTTTAGTCGCAGCGCAAACGCCAAGCCAGCCGGGCCAGCACCCACAGCCAGCACATCGTATTCCATCACATCGCGTTCAGACATAATTCACCTCAAAGTAATACTCTATTGTCGCGGTTTAGAGTGCTTTCGGCAATAATGTTCTTATGTTTTCTAATCTAACTAAAACAAGCGTGCACAAGTTGCCAGTGCAAGGCGCAGATTTATCCTATGGCCATCAATTTATAGGAGTAGATCAAGCAGATACGTTTCTTGAGCAATTAATCGCAGAAGTGCCATGGCAGCAAGCAGAAATAAAAATATTTGGCCGGAATGTACTTACGCCACGATTAAGCTGTTGGATGGGCGATAAGGGTGCCAATTATGTATATTCTAATACACGCTTTGAACCTTTGGCCTGGATATCTGTTGTGCTGACTATTAAGCAGCGTATTGAAACTGCAACCGGAAATAAATTTAATAGCGTGTTGCTCAATTATTATCGTGATGGACAAGATGCTATGGGCTGGCATTGTGATGACGAACCAGAGCTCGGCGCCCAGCCCGTTATTGCATCGCTTAGTCTTGGCGCTGAGCGTCGGTTTTTATTGCGGCGAAAAGATAAAACAGAAAAGAGTATGGCTCTCGAATTACAGCATGGCAGTTTATTAATGATGAAAGGAGATACACAGAAAAATTATCTGCATGCACTACCACGCACTTCAAAAAGCATACCGGCACGGATAAATTTAACGTTTCGTAAAATTCTGTAGGGGCGGCCCCCTGTGGCCGCCCATCATAAATGGGTAATTCAAGGGCGACCACAGGGGGTCGCCCCTACATAATTTGTTTTTTCCACCCCACATCATTTGGTTTTTCCGTGCCCATTAGCCAATACCCAGCCAACGATTTCTTGGTTGACCGTGTTTAGACCGGTTTCAAACGATTGCACCACATCTGGAATGTCTTTGCTGGCAGTTGCCACATCGCTATTAAATGTTTTGCTGGCAATCACGCGATTGCTTGGGTATTCGAGCAGTTTGGCGTGAATTTGAATCAGTACATTTGGTTTTTTCTGGCCAGCAATATACACCGATTCAAACTGACGGATATCTAGCAGTAAAGCCACTTCTGCAGGCACGCCACTATTTTGCCGTGAAACTGCTTTGATTTTTCCGGAGTTCTCGAATGTTTCAAGCAATTTTTCTTGCACTAAATCAGGCAATGAATCCGACCAGTTTGCGCCTTGATAGACTTTCAATATATTGGCTTCCGGGCGAACCACAATGCGGTTAGAGTCAAGAAATGTGTTGCTGATTGGGCGAGAAATGGTAAGCGACCAAGGTACTGTTGGCCAGTCCTGATTTTGGCTGTTGCCAGTGCTGCGCAAGGAATACACAGTAATCGGGCTGGGTTCTTTGATCAAGGAAATACAGGCGCTCAGGCTTACTATTAGCAAAACGCTAACAAGTATCCGTATGCGTTGGTTTGTGATCATGGCTTGAATTCCTCAGCGTCATTTTTACCGGTGATTAAGGCGTTAGGTTTTTGTTCGAGTTCAGCAGCAACACGGCTTAATTGTTTTAATAATGTGCGTAGCTCAACAATAGCTGGACCCACTTGCGCTAAGCCTTGCTGCGAAAAATTATTCAGCGCATCGTTGTTGTCTTCGAGTAAGGCGTTAGCATTTTTGCCTAACTTCTCATATTCAACAAGCGCTATATTCAACCTATTAATCAGAGGCGGTAAATCATTAACAACACCTTGATCGAGCTTCATGGCAATGCTATCGGTGCTTTTAAGCGTACTGTCTAATTTGGCAATGGCTGCCCGCGCATCGCGAATGATTAATGCTATATTTTGTCTTTCACTAGATATTGAGCTAGAAATCATCTCTAAATTATCTAATGTCTTGCTCAGATTCTTAATATTTTCATCGCTGAATGTTTGGTTCAAGCGCAACATAACATTGGTGGCTGTTGTGGCAATATCATCACTAGAATTTAGCAGTTTAGATAATGCAGATTCTTTGGCAATAATCCGCGGTACTGGGTTCGACTCACTTGGCTTCAAATCTTGGCTTTTAGCATTTAAAGATCTTAATTGTATTTGTGTTATGCCTGTTAAACCAACAAACGCTAGTTTCGCTTCGGTATCTACTTTAATCGGTGTCGTTGCTTTAATGCGTACGCGCACTAAAACCTTATTTGGGTTTTCTGGATCAATGATTAAATTACGCACTTCGCCAACCGTGATACCGTTGTATTGAACAGTGCCGCCAATGCCGAGGCCAGTTACGGCTTCTGAAAAAACCACATCGTATTCGCTCCACGAACTTTCCGAAGCAAATTTAGCGGCCCAAAGACCGAAGCCAATGAGCAGTGCCGATACAATTAAGGTAAATAGTCCTATCAAAATATAATTGGCACGGGTTTCCATTACAGCTTCTCCTGAGCAACTTGTGCTGCACGTCCTCGTGGGCCATGGAAATATTCTTTAATCCATGGATGATCAAAGCCCGCAACTTGGTCTATCGGTGCATTTATCAAAACCTTTTGGTCGGCAATAACTGCTACACGATCGCAAATAGTGTACAAGGTATCCAGGTCGTGGGTGATTAAGAATACCGTTAAATGCAGCGCTTTTTGAATGGTCAAAATTAATTGATCAAACGCTGCCGCGCTAATCGGGTCAAGCCCAGCGGTGGGTTCATCTAAAAATAACAGCGCCGGATCTAAGGCCAATGCTCTTGCAATGCCAGCTCGTTTGCGCATGCCACCAGAAAGTTCAGAGGGCAGTTTTAATGCGGCATCAGGCGTTAAACCAGCCAATTGAATTTTCACCAATGCCAATTCCAGCATCAGCTGTTCTGAAAGCGAACTGTGCTCTCGTAATGGCACCATCACATTTTCCAAGACCGATAAAGATGAAAACAATGCGCCATTTTGAAATAGCACACCGGTATTTCGTTCAATAAACTGCCGGTCTGCCGTAGAATTTGACAGTGCATTTCGGCCAAGCACACGTATGCTGCCACGGCTAGGTTTATTCAAAGCCAGAATGCTGCGCATCAATACCGATTTTCCAGAGCCAGAGCCGCCCACTACGCCAATAATTTCACCTTGCTGAACCTGCAAATCAAGATTTTCGTGCACGATAAAATCACCGAATCGATTACACAGATTGCTAACTTCAATAACGTTTTGGATGGCGTCACTCACAAATCCATCTCCATATAAAACATGGCTGCTAGTGCGTCTAATAGAATAACCAGTGAAATACTTTGCACCACGCTTGAGGTAGTGTGTTCGCCAACCGATTGCGCATTGTTTTCAACTTTAAAGCCTTCTAGGCAGCCAATAATTCCTATGACTAAGGCGAATATTGGTGCTTTACTTAGGCCAATCCAGAAATGCCGCGGTGATAGTTCCGTATTCAGGCGTTGAAAAAACATATCCGGCGAAATGTCTAAGGTTAAGGTGCACACCGCTAAACCGCCCAATAAGCCAGCCATGGTGGCTAGAAAGGTAAGTAATGGCATGGTTAATAGCAGTGCTTTAATACGTGGCAGCACTAACAATTCGATAGGATCTAGGCCCATGGTTTTTATCGCATCAAGTTCTTCGCCACTTTTCATTGAACCTATTTGTGCGGTGAAAGCACTGGCTGTTCTGCCGGCTAATAAAATGGCAGTCAGCAATACGCCGAATTCGCGCATAAATGCGACACCAACCAGTTCAACAACCCACAATTGCGCGCCGAATTCTTTCAGCACTGTGGCGCCCAAGAACGCCACAACTGCGCCAACCATAAAACTTAGCAAGATCACCAGCGGAACAGCATTTAGACCAACCGCTTGCATATGAAACACAATTGACGTGGTTCTCCAATGCGATGGACGGAAGGCATTGGATACAAAACATAGCAAAGTTTGGCCTAGAAACGATAACAAAATTAAACTGTTGTGATAGCCGTTAACTACCCACTTGCCAATGTTCTCCAGTGCGCGTTTAACGAGGGGCAAGGCGGCTTTCGGTTCGGGCAATTGTGTGGCCGAATTTTGCACTGCAGTAAGCAATGCGCTGTGCTCAGTTTTAGCACTAAGCTGCGCATTATTCAAACCAGAGCGTTTTAGGAAAGCTAATAATAGCTGCGAACCTGTGGCATCTAAGCGCCGAATGGATTGCGCATCAACAGTTTCAAGCGCTGGGAATTTCTCGGCTAACAATACAAGTAAGGCATTGGCATTTTGGAATGTCCAGTCGCCGCTGGCAACTAGGCAATTAGCGCGCACCGGGTCAACACTGAGTTTTGGTTCGAGCACATCTAGCCAAGTAGCCATAAGTGGCAAATTGTCCAATAAGTTGAAAACAGTTTATCGCATTACACAAACAATCGCTTTGCCCTACAATGAATGCTTCGAAACAGGGGTAATTTTCGTGAATCCAAGCATGCCAGCAGAGCTGTTTAAGGCTCGAATCAATTTTATGTTGGAATTGGCTGTGCATTTGCATACATCAGGCACCTCGGTGAACCGGCTAGAAGGCGCGCTAGATCGTGTTGCCCGAAAGCTTGAATTGCAAGTGAGTATTTGGTCTAACCCAACGGGTATCATGATCAGCTTCGCAGATGTATTAAATGGCGAACCGTATACCATTACTCGCGTGCTTCGATTAAGCCCAGGCGAAACCAATCTTGGCCGTTTGGCCAATGCCGATTCTATCGCTGAAAGTGTGCTGGCCGGAGACATTGATATTCAGCAAGGTTTGGCACAATTAAAACGCTTTGATGAGAGCTATTCAGGTGATTTCAACTTTAGGCGTGCGCTTTCATATGGCATAGCCTCAGCAATGGTGCTAAGTTTGTTTCCACGCACTGGTTGGGCCGATTTCATTGCCGCCGGTATGTTAGGTGCTTTGATTGGTGTGCTGGCTGAATTGGGTGAAAAATCAAAACGTTTTTATAATGCGCTCGAAGCAATCACTGCATTTTTAGTGACTTTATTAGCCTCTGTAATTGCTGTTTATATTGCGCCACTAAGTATTCAATCGGTGATTGTATCGGCATTGATTATATTAATGCCCGGCTTAATGCTAACGCTTGCAGTGAACGAATTAGCCGAACAACACTTGTCGTCGGGTAGTGCGCGATTTGCTGGTGCTTTAACGGTGTTGATGAAGCTAACATTTGGCACTATTTTAGCTTCGCAATTGGTGGGCTTACTTGGTTGGCAATTTCTACCTAATGCCAATGCGCCTGTATTACCTATATGGGTAAGCTGGAGTATGCTTTTGCCTGGCGCGTTTGCACTTGCAGTATTATTTAAAACTGGCAAACGCGATATTCCGATAGCTATGGCTGCTGTTTTGTTAGGATTTGGCATGATGAAGCTCTGCTCGTTCATACCGGCACTGAGCAGTGGGGATATTCCAACTGCCACCTTTATTTCTGCATTAGTGGTGACAGGCGTATCGAATATTTACGCTAGAGTGTTCAATCGTCCTGGCGCGCTTATAAGAGTTCCGGGCATTATTTTGCTGGTGCCCGGAAGTTTGGGATTTAAAACCATAAATGTGGCTTTCTCTCAAGATCTCAGCAGCAGTCTTGATTTAGCATTTTCAGTGATGGCCGCTTTAGTTGCACTGGCCGCGGGTATTTTATTTGGCAATTTATTGGTTTCATCACGTCGCAATCTTTAGTACAGATATTTTTACGGAGCGATTATTATCGCTAAAAATTCATCGATACTAAGATTTTCCGAAGCGTCGGCTTTGCGATGGCGATACTCAAGCGTTCCGGCTTGAATGCCACGATCGGAAACCACCACACGGTGCGGAATACCAATAAGTTCTATGTCAGAAAACATTGCCCCAGGGCGTAAGCCGCGGTCGTCTAAGCACACATTCAGATCTTGGCTGAGCAGTTGCTGATATAAATTTTCTGCATAGCTCGCAACATTTTCATCATTCTTCGGGTTAATCACGCAAATGGCAATCTGCCAAGGTGCCATCATAGCGGGCCAACAAATACCATTGGCATCGAAGTTTTGTTCAATCGCTGCTGCCACAATGCGGCTTACGCCTACGCCATAGCAGCCCATAAACATCACTTGTGCTTTGCCGTTGTGATCGAGCACCGTGGCTTTCATTGCTTCCGCATATTTTTGACCAAGCTGGAACACATGGCCCACTTCAATGCCGCGCGCAATAGCGAGTGTGCCTTTACCATCCGGCGATGGATCGCCTTCTACGACATTACGGATATCGGCCACAAGATCAGCTTCAGGAAAATCACGGCCCCAATTAACGCCAGTTAGGTGGTAACCATTTTTGTTAGCACCCAACACAAAATCATGCATTACAGCAACCGTACGGTCAGCAATAACGGTGATTTTTTTGGCAGAATTTATGGGCCCTAAAAAGCCGGGTTCTGCACCAAGATATTCAATAATTTCATCTTCATTGGCTAAACGATAATCAGCCAAGCCGACCAATTTAGCCAGTTTAATCTCATTAACTTGGTGATCGCCCCGTACTAAAGCTAAGCTAAAGCCTTGCTCTGAAATCAGTGCAATGGATTTCACGGTTTGCTTTAAATCAATCGACAATAATTCTGCAACTGCTTCGCAGGTTTTTTGAGTTGGCGTAGCTACTTCTGTGAAAGTGTGCTGGGCAGGTTCACGATGTTGTGTTGGTGCTAATGCTTCGGCCATTTCAATATTGGCGGCATAGTCAGAGCCGCTTGAAAACGCGATAGCGTCTTCACCGGAATCAGCTAACACATGAAACTCGTGCGAGGCGCTACCGCCAATAGCACCGGTATCGGCATTCACGGCGCGGAATTTTAAGCCCAAGCGGGTGAAAATTCGGCTATATGCCTCATACATAGTTTGGTACGTTTTTGCCAAGCAGTCAGCATCTAAGTGGAAGGAATAGGCATCTTTCATCAGAAATTCGCGGGCGCGCATTACACCAAAACGCGGGCGAATTTCATCGCGGAATTTAGTCTGAATTTGGTAAAAATTAATCGGCAATTGCTTGTAGCTGCGCAGTTCTTGACGCGCAAAATCAGTTACTACTTCTTCGTGCGTAGGGCCATACACATAGTCGGCTTGCTTGCGGTCTTTGATTTTCAGCAGCTGGCCGCCGAATTTCTCCCAACGTCCGGTTTCATCCCATAGTTCTTTAGGCTGAATAGATGGCATCAGCATTTCTAGCGCGCCAGCGCGGTTCATTTCTTCGCGCACAACGCTTTCCACATTGCGTAAAACACGCAGTCCCAGTGGTGTCCAATTGTATAAGCCTGAGCCTAATTTCCGGATTAAACCGGCGCGTAGCATCAATTGATGGCTGATGATTTCAGCATCTGCTGGAGTTTCTTTGCTGGTGCTTAGATGGAATTGTGACAGGCGCATAGCTTTAAATTCTTCATTATTATCTGTTTATTGTAACGGTTTAGGCGCGCTTTACCCAGAGTATTTGGACAGTTTGCACGGATTATAGGTAAACTGTGCACATGGATGAAAATAACGCTCCAAAAGTACCTCGCAACCGACACATTTATTTGTTGCCGAATTTATTAACCACCTGCGGCATGTTCGCCGGTTTTTATGCCATTTTGGCTGCAGCCACTGGCCGTTTTGAAGCAGCATGTGTGGCCATCTTTATTGCCGCCGTGTTTGATGGTGTGGATGGCCGAGTAGCGCGCTTAACCGGCACCAGTAGCGAATTCGGCGTGCAATACGATTCCTTGGCAGATTTGGTCAGTTTTGGTATGGCACCCTCATTGGTGATGTATCACTGGGCACTCAGCACGATGAAGCTAGATGGCACGCTGTTTGGCAAAGTGGGCTGGGCAGTGGCATTTTTATATGCTGCTTGCGCCGCATTACGCTTAGCGCGCTTCAATACCCAAGTCGGTTCGGTGGATAAGCGCTGGTTCATCGGATTGAATAGCCCCTCGGCAGCAGGCCTGATGGTGTCTTTTGTGTGGGCGATGAATGAGTTTGGTTGGAATGGTCATGAACTGCGCTATTTTGCTTTGGCGCTAACCATCGTCTGCGCATTACTGATGGTGTCGCGTTTTCGTTATACCAGCTTCAAAGGTTCTGGGCAAAACAAACAGCGAGAAGATCGCGTTCCCTTTGGGATGGCGTTAGTGGTGCTCGCCGTGTTGGTGGCGTTGTTTATCGATACGCCGCGCGTATTGTTGTTCATGGCCACCAGTTATGCCTTATCTGGGCCAGTGCTTTGGTTATGGTTGAAAATGAAACCCAAAGTAAGCGCGGTTTAATGGCTTACTCGCGCGAACAACAACTCATCTTAGAATCCATGGGCATCCGCTTATATGCGGCTATCCCAGCGGTAAATACAGAACTGCATGAACAGCGTAAATACCATGCCGCTTTCTGGCAAACGCGCTTAGGGCAAAACATTCAGCTGCTTGCCAAAGGTCATGATCTCACTGCATTGCCAGTGTCTACGGCAGAGCAGGGCATCGTTGCTAAACGCATTGTTTGGCAACATGTGCGGGCATTATTAAAGTCGGTATGAATGCCCAAAAAATCAGTGATCAGCAATGTCGGCTGATTAAACAAGCAGATGTTGATGCAGTAATGGCCATCGAGCTACGAGAATATCCATTTCCATGGACGGCCGGCATTTTTCGCGATTGTTTGTATGCTGGGCATGAATGCTGGCTGATGGAAGCACGAACGGGCATCATCGGCTATTTTGTGTTGAGTTGCGCGGCTGGCGAAGGGCATTTGTTGAATCTTTGTGTGGCCACCGAACACCAAGGCCACGGCCACGGCCGGCGCTTATTGAAACAAGTTTTTGAAGTGGCACGTTGGCATCAGCTACAACGGGTATTTTTAGAGGTACGCCCTTCCAATCCTCATGCTATTACGCTGTACGACAGTGAAGGCTTCAATGAAATTGGCCGCCGGCCGAATTATTACCCAGCCGTCAAAGGCCGCGAAGACGGCATTGTGATGGCCATAGAATTGATGGATTTTGATTTTACGAATCCATCGTAGGGGCGCTGCTTGCTGCGCCCGGAATTTGCATGCATTTGAAACGGGCGGTTCGCGAACCGCCACTACATCACGCCAATTTCAGCAATTGCTCACC
>JAYTOD010000039.1:0-11640 GCA_043747995.1 Arenimonas sp. | reverse complement strand
CCCCTAAATATCGGGTGACGGTATTTACGGATATTGATTGTAGTTTTTGTCGAAAAATGCATACTCAAATAAATGAATATAATAAATTAGGTATCGCGGTAGATTACTTGTTTTTCCCGCGAAGTGGGATTGGTTCAGAGTCCTTTCAAAAAGCGGTGAATGTGTGGTGTGCGCCTGATCGAAAAGTGGCATTAACAATGGCAAAAAACGATCGTGTCTTACCAAAGAAAAATTGCACCAACTACGTAACGATGGATTACAACCTTGGGTTGCAAGCGGGCGTAGAAGGTACTCCTGCGGTGTACACAGTTAGTGGCGTCAATATTGGTGGCTATTTGAGCCCACAAGACATGCTCAAAACATTACAAAGTGCGAAAAACTAGCCCTAATTCAGTCAATTCTTAGTTGCAAGCCAGTGGTTTGCGGTGCGATAAGGTAAAATAACGCGATAAACTCACTTTGCGTGCTGCCATGATTGTTTTAGAAGGCTTATCTGCCTTATCCGCGTTTCGTCGCGATCGACTCCAAGCAAGACTGGTAAAATGTGCTCCAGACCTTGCCATTGCGGGCGCATGGCATGTCTATTTTATTGAAAGCAATAACCCGAAGCAATTAGATTTAGCTGTTGCGGGCCGCATCTTAGAAGGCTGTATTGCTCAATCGTTTGCGCTCACAGGCGCAGTAAGCCGAATCATCACGCCGCGTATTGGCACTCGTTCGCCTTGGTCAAGCAAAGCCACCGACATTTTGAAAGGTGCGCAGCTCCCAATCACACGGGTTGAACGCGGCCTGCGCATTGATTTGATTGGTGCGCCCGAAGCGGATAGTTCATTATGGCCGGCTATCGACCATGTATTGTCGGATCCAATGACGCAATCGGTGTGGCCAAGCATTGAGGCAGCGCAAGGCTTATTCAATTCGCCGGAAACTGGCCAGGTTGAGCGCATTGAGGTGGAGCAATTGCCAGCCGCCAACGCGCGTTTAGGGCTAGCCTTAAGCGACGATGAAATTGCCTATTTGCAAACTAGCTATCGCCAATTAGGCAGAATGCCATCCGATGCCGAATTGATGATGTTTGCGCAAGCGAATTCAGAACATTGTCGACATAAAATTTTTAACGCCAGTTTCAGCATTGATGGCAGAGACATGCCTGATTCCTTATTCGGCATGATTAAAAATACCCATCAGCACTCGCCGCAACTCACACTTAGCGCCTATAAAGATAATGCCGCCGTTGTTGAAGGATTTAGCGCCCAGCATTTTCGCCCGAATAATCAAAATGTCTATCAATTTGCTGAATCGCAGGCCAGTGCATTTTGCATAAAAGTTGAAACACATAATCACCCAACCGCTATTTCACCTTTTCCTGGCGCAGCAACTGGCGCTGGCGGTGAGATTCGCGATGAAGGCGCAACTGGCCGTGGCGGACGCCCGAAAGCGGGTTTAACTGGTTTTAGTGTTTCGCACTTACGCATACCCAATTTGCCGCAAGCATGGGAAGCCGAGCGTGTGTTGAATCCACGTATGGCACCAGCCTTGGAAATTATGACCGAAGGTCCATTAGGCGGCGCAGCGTTTAATAATGAATTTGGCCGACCCAATATAAGCGGCTATTTCCGCAGTTTTGAATTATCTAGTTCGGTAAGTAACGCAACGCACGCCTATGATAAACCGATTATGTTGGCTGGTGGTATTGGCTCGGTTGATCCAAGCCAAGTGCAAAAATTATCGTTGCGCGCTAGTGATGCCGTAATTGTGTTGGGTGGCCCTGGCATGCTGATTGGCTTAGGTGGCGGCGCGGCATCTTCGGTGGCATCTGGGCAAAGTTCAGAAGCCTTGGATTTTGCCTCGGTGCAGCGCGACAACCCGGAAATGGAGCGTCGTTGCCAAGAGGTTATCAATCGCTGTTTCGCGCTTGGTGAAGCAAATCCAATTCGCTTTATGCACGATGTCGGTGCCGGCGGATTATCAAATGCCATTCCGGAATTACTGCATGATTCCGGCATGGGCGGCATTATCGATTTAGCCAAAGTGCCGTGCGATGATCCATCGCTTTCGCCGATGCAAATTTGGTGTAATGAATCGCAAGAGCGTTATGTTTTAGGATTAGGTATTGCGCAGTTAGCAGATTTTGAAGCGCTATGCATGCGTGAGCGGTGCCCATTTGCAGTAGTGGGTTTTGCTACCGATGAACAACGATTGATTGTGGCGTTTGGTGCGAATGCCGATAGCATTGATACTATTGCGCCGGAAAATTGTGCGATTGATATGCCAATGGATTTGTTGTTTGGTAAGGCACCCAAAATGCATCGCGATGCGCAGCTTCCGATTATTGAGCACTATCCAGAATTGCATAGCGAGTCTGTTTCGGTTTACGAAGCGGGCTTGAAAGTGTTGTCGCACCCAAGCGTGGCGTCTAAACAATTTCTAATTACTATTGGTGATCGAAGCGTGGGCGGCAGCACCGCGCGTGATCAAATGATTGGCCCGTGGCAAATACCGGTGGCCGATTGCGCCATCACCTGTACCGATTTTGTTGGTGTGCACGGTGAAGCGATGGCTATTGGCGAACGCACACCTGTTGCATTATTAAATGCTGCTGCTTCTGCGCGTTTAGCCGTGGGTGAAGCAATCACAAATCTGCTGGCCGCGCCGATTGCTGGGCTGCATGAAGTAAAACTGTCAGCCAATTGGATGGCAGCCGCTTCGCAAACGGGTGAAGATGCGGCTTTATATGAAGCTGTTAAAGCGATTGGTTTAGAACTTTGCCCGGCTTTAGATATCAGCATTCCGGTTGGAAAGGATTCGCTCTCGATGCAATCGCGTTGGCAGGTGAATGGCCAAATGCATAGTTCATATTCACCAGTTTCGTTGATTATTTCAGCGTTTGCGCGGGTTAGCGATGTGCGAAATCAATCAACACCAGAATTGCAATTAGCCACAGATTCCGATATCTGGCTGATTGGCTTAGGCGCTGGCAAGCAGCGCATGGGCGGCAGTATTTTGGGACAAGTGCAAAATCAATTTGGCAACCAATGCCCAGATTTGGATTCGCCTGAAGTGCTTGCGCACTTAGCACAATTAATTATTACGGCGCGTAAACAAGGTTTAATTCAGGCCTACCACGACCGCTCGGATGGTGGCGCATTCGCAGCGTTATGTGAAATGGCGTTTGCTAGCCATTGTGGGTTGGACATTAATCTCGATTATTGGGGCGAAAATGATTTGAATTGCTTGTTCAACGAAGAGTTGGGCGCGTTAGTGCAAGTTGATCGCGAACATCGCGCTTTGTTCGCCGACCTGATTAACCGTTTTGATTTAACTCATTGCGCGCAGCGAATTGCCAAGCCGAATACATCAGATTGTGTGCGTGTGATGCGTAATCAAGAGCCTGTTGCAGCATGGTCTTGGCAGATATTGTTTGAATCTTGGTGGTCAGTGTCGCATGCTATGCAAAAGCAACGCGATAATCCAGAAGGTGCTGATGCAGAATTCGATGCTGCAAAAAACTTTGCCGACCCTGGTTTAAGTCAGCAATTGAGCTTTATTCCCGAAGCACCCATGCTTAATGTGGGCAGCAAACCGCGCATTGCTATTTTGCGCGAACAAGGCGTTAATGGCCAAATTGAAATGGCTGCAGCATTTACCCGCGCTGGCTTTGAGGCGGTTGATGTGCATATGTCCGACATCATTGCCGAGCGGGTTTCACTGGATTCGTTTAAAGGCTTAGCCGCCTGCGGTGGCTTTAGTTATGGCGATGTTTTAGGCGCTGGTCGCGGTTGGGCAACCAGTATTCTGGAGCGTGAAGCAGTGCGTTTGCAATTCGCAGCATTTTTCGCACGCAATGATAGTTTCAGCTTAGGCGTGTGTAACGGCTGCCAGATGTTAAGCCAATTAAAAGCCTTGATACCCGGCGCAGAACATTGGCCACGCTTTATGCGCAATCAAAGCGAGCAGTTTGAAGCACGCTTATCGATGGTGGAAATTATTGAGTCGCCATCCATACTGTTAGCAAACATGGCTGGTTCGCGCATTCCGGTTGTGGTGTCGCACGGCGAAGGCCGCGCAGAATTTGCCGCAGGCGACATCAATCAAGCATCTGTGGTGATGCGTTTCATCGATAATCACGGCAATCTGGCCTCGCATTATCCTGCTAATCCAAACGGTTCGCCGATGGGCATCACCGGTTTAACCTCGCTTGATGGCCGCGCCACCTTGATGATGCCGCACCCTGAGCGCGTGCATTTGAGCAAACAAATGAGTTGGCATCCCAAACAGGCCGGCGAATTCTCGCCGTGGATGCAGATGTTCATCAACGCCCGAAAGTGGGTGGGTTAATATAGGGCGTGCCTTGGCGCGCCAACTATCAACGAGTATTTTAATGGTGAGCCAAGGCTCAGCCTACATGTGATATTCAATAAACGTTTTCACCATCGCGGCATTGGCAAGCACTCTTGTTTCAAACGAGGCGAGCCCTGGTGTTTCTGTGCAATAAGTTTGCAGTGAACCTGTTTCGAATAACCAGCCTTCAAATGAACTGTCAGGATGGTTGAATACAATGCCATCGGTTAGCGTACACTCATCGAGTAATCCATCCACATGTAGCGGAAAAAAATGGGCATTACTATCGCGTAATCTAATCGCTAATTCGCTCGGTGCAGCGCCCAACTCATTGGCATAGATATAGCACTGAAGCCGGCAGATATCTTCATGGCAACTCAGCACGCCATCGCGCCCAAGTTGGGTAAGTAGGCGTTGTTGTTGCAGCAAGATGCTGCCCTCTTCGCTGGCTATTACCCCATCAAACAAAGGCAGATAACCACGATTAGGATTCTCACCTTTATGATTTAAACGCTGACCTTTGCTAAAGCCAGAAATGTTAACTAATGGCAGTATTGAAATATTTACGGTGTCCAGTAAGCTGCAATCCAGTGATTCAAGGGCATGCAGTAAACCCCAAGGGCCGGCTGGCTCCTCGCCATGAAAACCACTGGCTATAAGTATATTTTTAGCAATAGAGTTTACTGAATTTCGTTCCAGTAAATAGATAGGGTTATTCTGTGTATAGCCTAATATATGCGCAACAAAGTTTTGCTTATTGCAGGCCGCAATCAAGCGTTGATGAAACACATCCCAATCGTTGCTTTGGCAACTAAACAATGGATTTGGCCAAATATGGCATGTAGATTCAGCGCTAGTTTGCACAACGTAGTTCATTTGTGGGGTGTCTTTAATTACCATACCGTGAAAACAAGCAAAGCTTAAGCGTTCGCGTTAATACCCAGTATTAAAATATGTGTGATGTATCACCGATACCGATTAATCTCATCGCGCTGGCGGATGGCAGCGGCGCGTGCCGCTTCGGCGAATTCTTGGCCTTCGCCTGCGTACAGAATGGCTCGCGAGGAACTGATGATTAGTGCATCGGAATTTTTGCCACGACCGTGCTTGATGATTTGTTCCACATCGCCGCCTTGTGCGCCAACGCCCGGCACCAGAAACGGGATATCGCCAACAATGGCGCGGACTTCCGCCAATTGGGCTGGCCATGTGGCGCCAACCACCAGCAAACAGTTTTTATTGCCGTTCCAATCGTGTGCAATAGTCTCGGCCACACGCTGATACAGCGGTTTGCCATTGCAATCCAAATCTTGAATATCTTTCGCGCCTGGGTTTGAGGTGCGGCACAAAAGTACCACGCCTTTTTCGGCGAACTTCAGAAACGGGTCAACCGAGTCTTTGCCTAAATACGGATTCAGCGTCACGGCATCGGCGCCATAACGCACAAAGGCTTCTTGCGCATATTTCTCGGCGGTTGAGCCAATGTCGCCGCGTTTGGCATCCAAAATCACCGGAATGGTGGGATGATTTGTGTGAATATGTTGAATCAAGCGCAATAATGCATGTTCCGCACTAAGTGCCGCGAAGTGCGCAATCTGTGGTTTAAAGCAACACACCACATCAGCTGTTGCATCAATAATGGCGCGATTAAATTCAAACACCGCATCGGGGTGCTCTTGCAAATGTGCCGGAAACTTTTCCAGCTCAGGATCAAGGCCAACACACAGCAAGCTGTTGTTGGCTTGTTGCGCAATCTCGATGCGACTAATGAATGGCATTATTTCAAAGCCTTGTAACGCAAGCGGTGTGGTGCAGAGCCTTCGGCGCCTAAGCGGCGTTTCTTGTCTTCTTCGTATTCTTTGTAGTTGCCGGGGAAGAATTCTACATGCGAATCGCCTTCAAAGGCCAGAATATGCGTGGCAATACGATCCAAGAACCAGCGATCATGGGAAATAATCAGTGCGCAGCCGGGGAATTCCAGAATGGCATCTTCAAGTGCGCGCAGAGTTTCAATATCAAGATCGTTGGATGGTTCATCGAGTAGCAAGACATTGCCGCCTTGCAGTAAAGTTTGCGCCATGTGCAAACGGCCGCGTTCACCGCCCGATAGCGTACCGACCAATTTTTGCTGATCAGCACCTTTAAAATTGAAACGGCCAATATAGGCACGCGATTGAATTTCAATTTTGCCGATGGTAATGATATCGGAACCGCCGGACACTGCTTGCCAAACGTTTTGATCGGCCACTAAGTTATCGCGGCTTTGATCAACGTAAGCCATTTTCACGGTGTGACCAATATTGACCTCGCCTTTGTCTGGTTTTTCTAAACCGGTAATCATTTTGAAGAACGTTGATTTACCGGCGCCGTTCGGGCCGATGATGCCGACTATCGCACCAGGTGGAATTTGCAAACTTAAATCATCAATCAATAAACGATCACCGAAGGATTTGCTGACGTTTTTAAATTCAATCACGCGATCGCCTAAGCGTTCGCCGGGTGGAATAAACAGTTCATTGGTTTCATTGCGCTTTTGGTATTCCTGCGCGTTCAATTCTTCAAAGCGCGCCATACGTGCTTTGCCTTTACTACGACCACCTTTAGCATTGCTACGCACCCATTGCAGTTCTTTGGCCAGCGCTTTTTGGCGTGCCGATTCAGAGGACTCTTCGCGTTTTAAACGATCGCCTTTTTGTTCAAGCCACGCGGTGTAGTTGCCTTTCCATGGAATGCCTTTGCCGCGGTCGAGTTCCAGAATCCACTCGGCCACATTCTCAAGGAAGTAGCGATCATGGGTAACCGCTACCACGGTGCCGGTATAACGCGCTAAAAATTGCTCCAGCCACTCCACCGATTCGGCATCCAAATGGTTGGTTGGTTCATCGAGCAGCAACATATCTGGCTTGCTCAGTAGCAAGCGGCATAGTGCCACGCGGCGTTTTTCACCACCTGATAACGTACCGCAAATAGCGTCCCAGGCTGGAATGCGCAAGGCATCGGCGGCAATTTCCAGTTGTTGTTCCAAGGTGTCGGCATCGCCACTGGCTAAAATGGCTTCTAAGCGTTGTTGTTTAGCGGCCAGTTTGTCGAAGTCGGCGTCTTCTTCGGCGTAAGCAGCATACACAGCATCAAGCTCAGTTTGCGCATGCAACAACTCACCCACGCCTTCTTCCACGGCTTCGCGCACGGTATGTTCAGGGTTCAAACGCGGCTCTTGTTCTAAGTAGCCCACTTTAATGCCGGCCTGCGGGCGCGCTTCGCCGGTGAAATCGGTATCCACACCAGCCATTATGCGCAGCACGGTAGATTTACCGGCACCATTTAAGCCCAGCAAACCAATTTTGGCGCCTGGAAAAAAGCTCAGTGAAATGTCTTTGATGATTTCTCGTTTTGGCGGAACGGTTTTAGACACGCCAATCATGGTGTAAATGTATTGCATAGAGGTTCCTTGAGCGAAAGCCCAGCGTATTGCGTTGGATTGGGCGTAATTATCGCTGATTTAGCGCTTTTTAGCCAGTTTTGGCTAGCCCAAAAGCTGTGCTCAGGCTACAATTTAAGGCTGATTACCCAACGAAGAGGCCGCCATGTTTCCCCGCTCAATGACAATCGAAAGCTATGATCCAGAACTGGCCAAGGCCATTGCCGATGAACGCCAACGCCAAGAAGACCATGTGGAGCTGATTGCCTCGGAAAACTACACCAGCCCGCGCGTGCTAGAAGCGCAAGGCAGCGTGCTGACTAACAAATACGCCGAGGGTTATCCGGGCAAACGCTATTACGGTGGTTGCGAGTTTGTGGACGTGGCCGAGCAATTGGCGATTGACCGTGTCAAAGAATTATTCGGTGCCGATTATGCCAATGTGCAGCCGCATTCCGGTTCATCGGCCAATATTGCGGTGTATTTAGCGCTATTGGAGCCGGGCGACACCGTGCTGGGTATGAGTTTGGCGCATGGCGGGCATTTAACGCACGGCGCAAAAGTGAACTTTTCCGGTAAAATTTTTAATGCGGTGCAATACGGTGTCGATGAAAACGGCTTAATTGATTACGACGAAGTGCAGCGTTTAGCTACCGAGCATCAACCTAAAATGGTCATTGGCGGCTTTTCAGCCTATTCGCAGATTGTCGATTGGGCACGTTTGGCCGACATCGCTAAATCGGTCGGCGCGTATTTCTTTGTGGATATGGCGCACGTAGCAGGATTGGTGGCGGCGGGTGTATATCCAAGCCCGATTCCACATGCCGATGTGGTGACTTCAACAACACATAAAACTCTGCGCGGCCCACGCGGTGGCATCATCTTGGCAAAAGCCAATGAGGCCATTGAAAAGAAAATGCAAAGCTTGGTTTTCCCAGGCACGCAAGGTGGCCCGTTGATGCATGTGATTGCTGGTAAAGCCGTTGCATTCAAAGAAGCACTTGAGCCGGAATTCAAAGATTACCAAGTGCAAGTGGTGAAAAACGCCCAAGCCATGGCTAAAGCGATTATGGCGCGCGGTTATAAAATTGTCTCGGGCGGCACTGAAAATCACTTGATGCTGATTGATATGATTGGCCGTGAAATTACTGGCAAAGAGGCGGAAGCGGCTTTGGGCGCGGCGCATATCACCGTCAATAAAAACTCTGTTCCGAACGATCCACGTTCGCCGTTTGTAACTAGCGGTTTGCGTATTGGCACACCAGCAGTGACTACGCGCGGCTATAAAGAACCTGAGTGCGTGGCCTTGGCGAATTGGATGTGCGATGTGCTCGACGACCACACCAACGATGCGGTTTTGGCTGGTGTACGCGAAAACGTGACCAAGCAATG
Organism: Arenimonas sp.; assembly: GCA_043747995.1. Classification (GTDB taxonomy): domain Bacteria; phylum Pseudomonadota; class Gammaproteobacteria; order Xanthomonadales; family Xanthomonadaceae; genus Arenimonas. The sequence goes on along the minus strand of JAYTOD010000039.1, from coordinate 2,489 downwards.
CCGCTTGTTTCCGGTGTACGAATAATAAACTATGCATTGCCCGTTTTGCCAGAATGACGATACCCGCGTAATCGACACTCGCGTGGTGGAAGAAGGCATGGCTATTCGCCGCCGCCGAGAATGCGGCCAATGTGGTGAGCGCTACAACACCTACGAAACCGCCGAGCTGAAAATGCCGGTGATGGTGAAAAGTAATGGCAGGCGTGAAGCCTTCGACGAAAAAAAATTGCGCACAAGTTTTGAACGCGCTGTGCAGAAACGCCCGGTGTCCAGCGAGCAGATTGATGCCGCTGTGCATGCCATTATGCATCGCTTAATGCGCCATGTGGATCGTGAATTATCTTCGCGCCAGCTTGGCATTTTGGTGATGGATGAGCTGAAAAAAATGGACCAAGTGGCGTATGTGCGTTTTGCGTCGGTGTACCGAAAATTTCAGGATGTGGAAGAGTTTAAGGAAGTTATTGAGCGCCTTGAACGCGATTTACCGGGCTTGGCCGAGGCGCAACTGCCGTTGTTGGATCCCAACGTAAAACCATGACGTTTCGTATCGAGCGTTGGTCTGGTCAGGCTGGAGCAGCTGAGCAGTTGGCGCATTGGCATGTGCGTGAATGGGCAACTGTTTTCCCAGGCTGGAGCGAACAAATTGCCGTGCAAGAATTCAACGCACAATGTGCAAATTCAGATTTACCCGCCACATGGTTGGCATACAAAGACGATGAACTGATTGGTTCAATCAGTGCTTTGCTGGAAGATGCGCCGGAATTAAACGATATTTCTGGGCCGTGGCTCGCCAGTTTTTACATTGTTCCCGAATACCGCGGACATGGCGCTGCGCAAGCCTTGATGAACGCTGCAGCGCAGGGCGTTCTGGCGCTTGGTTATGCAAAGTGGACGTTATTCACACCGCATCATCAGGCGTTTTATTCCAAACATGGCTGGCACTTGCTTGAATATCGGCACTTGCATGGCGAACGTGTGGCGGTGATGGTGCAAATTCTAAAGTAAATGCGTTGATGTCATTCACCGCACACTGCGCTAAAATAGCTGACCCAGCCTTATTCGGAACGCCATGAAACACGCCCGTACTGACGGAATTGATCCAGCCGCACGCTCACGCTCACGGCGTCGCGCGTTGCAGGCAGTTTATGCGTGGCAGATTTCGCATACGCCAGTGGATATTGTGCTGGAACAGTTCAGCAATGAACAAGACATGGAAGTGGCCGATTTAGCGTATTTCGAAGATTTGGTGCGTGGCGTGATTGCTGGGCACAAGGCGCTTGATGAGGCCTTGTCAGGCTATGTTGATCGCCCGATGGAGCAAGTAGACCCGATTGAACGCGCGGTGTTGCGGATTGCCGCTTTTGAAATGCGCGATCGCCTCGATGTGCCATATCGAGTCATCATCAACGAAGCCATCGAAATTGCTAAACGTTTTGGCTCCGATCACGGGCATACCTACGTTAATGGTGTGCTTGACCAAGCCGCTGGGCAATGGCGCTCGGCAGAAATCAACGCTCGACGCTAATGGCTGAATTCGACTGGATCGCTTGGCTTAAAAACGAAGCGCACCAGAAGCTCACTGCGCGTGCCGATGTGTTACTCGGCATTGGCGATGATGCCGCAATCTGTGAAGTGCCAAGCGGCATGCAATTAGTGATTAGCACCGATACCTTGGTATCCGGCGTGCATTTTCCCGCCGATACTCCGCCGTCCGATATTGGCTATAAATCCTTAGCAGTGAATGTAAGCGATATTGCCGCAATGGGCGCGCAGCCGTGTTGGTTTAGTTTGGCGCTCACTGTGCCGGAAATGGATTGGGATTGGCTGACGCAATTTTCAGCAGGTATGTTGGAATTAGCTGCTGAACATAATATGCAATTGATTGGCGGAGATACCACGCGCGGACCACTCTCTATCAGCATAACTGTGCATGGCTTAGTTTCGAAAGGCCAAGCGCGACTTCGCAGTATGGCAAAAACTGGCGACGACATCTGGCTAACCGGCAGCATTGGCGATGCGGCGGCGGCTTTGCGGCAATGGAAAAACGGTAGCTTGCAATCAATGAAATTGCGGCATCGGTTAAATCGCCCAACGGCGCGCGTGTCAGTGGGTTTGGCAGTTCGCGGATTAGTACACGCCATGCTGGATGTGAGCGATGGCTTAGCCCAGGATCTTGGGCATATTTTGCAAGCCAGCAAAGTGGGTGCTGAAATTGAGCTTGGCCGCTTGCCTGTGTCTTCATCGCTGCTAGATTTTCACCCCGATGACAACACACGCTGGCAACTGCAATTAAGCGGTGGTGACGATTACGAATTGTGTTTCACCGCACCTGCGGCAAATGCATTCGCCATTGAACAAGCCTTAGCCGAATGTGGCGTTTCTGGCTCGGTGATTGGCCACATTACTGAACAAACCGGCCTTCGTTGCTTAACACCGGATGGCGAACTGTTTGAACTTGCCAAAACTGGCTATCAACATTTTGAAGGCGG
>JAYTOD010000038.1:0-7071 GCA_043747995.1 Arenimonas sp. | reverse complement strand
TTGCCAGCCGAGTCGGTTGGGTTCTATTCGAAAGGTTGCATGGCAGGTGGCCAAGCCTTGCCAATTAATGGCCCTAACTGGCAGGTTATGCGGCTTTCGCGCAACCGCAATTGGGCGCATCCAGCGATGATAGATTTTCTGCAACGTTTTACACCGATTGCCGCACAGGCTACTGGTTGGCCGGGCTTGTTGCTGGGCGATATGTCACAGCCGCGTGGTGGCCCAATGCTAACTGGGCATGCTTCACATCAAGTCGGTTTGGATGCTGATATCTGGCTAAGGCCAATGCCGACAGATGAATTATCGCGCACTGAGCGCGAAAACGAATCATCCACGAATGTGGTTCGAAGCGATAGGCTGGATGTGGATACTAAGGCCTGGACCAAGAGCCATTTAGCCCTTATCCGTAGCGCTGCCTTGCAACCAGAAGTACAGCGCGTGTTTGTTAATCCAGCCATTAAGAAAGCGCTCTGCCGAACCGAAGCGGGGCAGGCATGGATGAACAAAGTTCGGCCAACAACCGGGCATAATTTTCATTTTCATGTGCGCCTGTATTGCCCTGCGGGCGATACATCTTGCAGCGGGCAAGACCCTGTGCCAGCTGGCGATGGTTGCGATAAATCTCTGGAATGGTGGTTTACTGAGGAAGCGCTGCACCCGAAACCTGGCCCACCGAAGCCGCCATTACGCATGGCGGATTTACCGACACAATGTAAAACTGTGTTAGACGCGAAATGAATCCCCCTTAATCCCCCTTTCATGAAAGGGGGAAAGCGCGTTGCGCAGGGGGATTTATTTTGATTTCAAGGTCAGCGTATAAACGGTTTTACCCGGTAAAAACGGTGTAGGTTTATGCTGCACCCAATCGCTGTGGCCAGCGCCCCAGAACGGTGAAAGAATGTGCCCGCTTTGCCCGCCTGGCATATGGATAATGCCATCCTCCTCATGCCCAGGCGACACCACCATGCGCTCAGATGCCCCAAATGTGGGGCTAACTACCAGCGGCATATCGGTATCGCCTTCTAGTTGATCTTTCGGCATACACAAAAGTGGCTTCACAAAACTAGGCAATGCTGCGGCAAGTGGGTGACAGAAATTGGAGGTGTTTCGTTTTCCCCAGCTTTGTTCGGACAGGGGCCCATTTTCGCCGAGTTTGGTTTGCACGGTCTGCGCGGATTGTTCGAGCAAATCATCCCAACTTTTGTAATCGCGGGTTAGCAAGTGTTTCGGCTGTTGTTGCAATAAGGCCCAGGCCACATCTTCAAAACCGGTAAAGCCCGGTGCTTCGTAATCAAAGCCTGTATAACCGGGCTTGCTGGAAGTAACACCAAGCTTATCGATAGCTGGTGCTAGTAGCATTTCTTCAATGCGATTACTCACTTCCAAACGCCATGCGCGCACAATGCGATAGCTCACTGAATCAACACTGGCTTTCGCAGGCCAATTTTTATCAGCCGCGTTAAGTTGTTTTAAAGCGGAGCTCGCAGGCGCGTTTTGTGCACGCTGTTGCAGCAATTGCCACCAGCGTTTTAAGAACAAGGTGCGGCTATCGGTTTGAATAGCGAGCAGATCTTTTTCGCTAAATTGTTTTTTGGCAAATAAGCCATCGCGAATCTGCATGGAACGCGCACCCAATGCATATCCACCATTGCCGACTAATTCTGACCATTGCCCATCAACCACGCGCGCATTGGCCGTCCATAAACGATGTGTAGGTGGGTCAACAAGCACAGGATTTAATTCGCCAGCAAGCCAACCATCCCAGCCGCAACCGAGTTTGGGATCAACCGGTGCAGTTTTATCGCAATCACCTACACGCTTCGGCATCTGCGCGGTTAAGCGCCACGCAATGCGGCCGTTTTTATCGCCAATCACTAAATTTTGCCCAGGCATTCCAATTTGTTGCGCTATCAATAAAGCCTGATCAAGATCTTGACTGCTAGCTAATTCATTCAAGCCCATATTCAGCGCACCGGGCTGTTGCGCCGTCCATTGCAGGGCCAGCGCGTAGGAAGCATTTAAATCTCGAGTTATCGGCCCCCAAACGGTTTCGCGAACACTAAACGCTTCGGTTTGACCGCCTTTAACACGAATAGGTTCGTCAATTAGCTGAACTTCCTGACGACGTCCGTTTTGATCCAGATAACGCGTTTTCTCAGAATCAAGCCATTGCACGCGCACGAAATCGGCCCAGTCGCCATAGCTGTTGGTAAAACCCCAGGCCACATGCCGATTACTGCCGACAATAATGGAAGGAATGCCAGGCAAACTAAAGCCTGATACATCCAAATCTTTGCCGGTGAGTAAGCGTGCGCGGAACCAAATATTCGGTGCGTGCAAACCAAGGTGCATATCATCGGCCACAATGGCACGACCATCTTTAGTGAGTGCGCCAGCCACAGCAAAATTATTACTACCCACGGCCTCAGCCAATTTATTGGGCTGATACGCAAGCTGCGGCGAAGTGTATTGATTTAAATTAACCTGCTCAGCCGTTGGCACTGTTACCAAATTTTTCGGCTCACCAAATAAGGGCGCATCCCAGCTTGATTGTGTTTGAGTTAGTAACACATAAATTGGTTCGGGCAAAATATTTTTCAGTTGCCATAACTTAAATTCACGCTCATTGCCTTCATCTTGCAAATCGAAAAACATCGCGAAGCCCACCAAAAACGAATCTTCGGGTTTCCATGCTTGTGGTTTTGTGTTGAGCAACAGATACGGCCACGGCTTGGCTGATAACGCATTCAAACCGGCATTAACGCCTTCGGTGTAGGCTTGCAAGCCAGCAGCTTCACTACCTGCCATTTCAGCATAATGCTGCTGAATGCGCGCGCGCAAGCGGTGTACACGAATGGATTTATCTTTCTCAATGGCAATTTTTCCGAATAACTCCGAGAGCTCGCCACTGGCCGAGCGGCGCAGTAAATCCATTTCAAAATAGCGTTCTTGGGCATGCACAAAACCCAGTGCGCGCGCTGAATCCAGTGCGTTTTGTGCCGTAATGGTGACTGTGCCATTGGCATCGCGTTCGATGACGGTGCTTTCTGATAAGCCCGGTAGTGCTTGTTGGCCATCTAGCATCGGTAAACTGGCGCGCAGCAGAAAATATCCGCTAATACCGACCAGTAGTAATAAAGCAGCTACACCAAAAAACAGTTTCTTCATTACAGATTTAATTGCCATTGATAATCTCGCTGATTAATTGCTTTCAATGCTGTCGACACGCTGAAAACCGCGCGGCAGTGCATGGCCACGTTGCGCGCGGGTTCCTTGATACGCTTGCAAATCGCGCCAGCTCAATACCAGTTTGCGCTGCCCGCACAACAGCGTTAATTCGCCGCCAAGTTTCACGCAGGTAACCGCAATAATATTTTCTTCGCCGGCTTTGAGCTTGGCGGGTGCGATTTGCAGAATTTTATTGCCCTTGCCTTTATCTAACTCGGGCAGTTCGCTAGCTGGGAAGGCCAGTAAATTACCGCCACTGCTAATGGCTACGACAAAATCTGTAGCAATATCGTGCACTGTGGCAGGTGGCAAAATATCGGCTTTTGCATCTACATTTAGCAATTGTTTACCGGCTTTTTTAGTGCTTAGAAAATTTTCGAAACTGGTGATAAAGCCATAGCCATAGCTACTGGCCACCACAAATTTTTGGCTTGCTTCACCGCTAGCTAAGCCTACGAATTGTGCGCCACTTGGTGGTGCAAATCGTCCACTGAGTGGCTCACCATTACCGCGTGCAGAGGGCAGTGTGTGCGTTAAGCACGAATAGCTTCGCCCGGTGTTATCCAAAACCGCCACTTGCAAAGTGCTACGGCCACGAATGAAGTCGAGCAATTGGTCGCCATCACGGTAGCCAAGTGCTGAGGGATCGAGTTCATGGCCTTTGCCGGCGCGAATCCAGCCTTTTTGTGAGAGCACCACAGTCATCGGTTCGCTGACCACCAAGCTGGATTCATCAATAGCTTGTGCTGAATCGCGGGTGACTATGGGCGAAAGCCGTGCGTCGCCGAATTTTTTTGCATCAGCGAGCAGTTCGTCTTTCAGTAGTTTTTTTAATTTGGCATTCGAGCCGAGAATAGTGATAATTTTATTCAGCTCTTCCTCGAGTTCTTGTTGTTCGCCGCGGAGTTTCATTTCTTCCAAACGTGCCAGCTGTTTCAGTTTGGTATCAAGAATATAATCGGTTTGATCTTCGCTAAGTTCGAAACGCGCCATTAAAGCGGCTTTCGGTTCGTCTTCGGTGCGGATGATGTGAATCACTTCATCCAAATTCAAGAATGCAATCAACAGGCCTTGTAATAAATGCAAACGGCGTTCAAGTTTTTCTTTGCGGTAGGTAAGGCGTTTACGAATGGTTTCCATCCGAAATGCTAGCCATTCGCTCAGCAAGTTTTTCAGGTTCTTAACCTGTGGTCGACCATCCAAGCCAATAATGTTGAAATTAACCCTATAGCTACGTTCCAAATCGGTGGTGGCGAATAAATGCCCCATCAGTGAATCAATATCAACGCGATTCGAGCGCGGCACTAGCACCAAACGGGTTGGTGTTTCGTGATCGGATTCGTCACGCAAATCTTCCAACCACGGCAATTTCTTGGCGCGCATCTGCTGGGCAATTTGCTCCATCACCTTCGATGGCGAAACCTGATAAGGCAGAGCGTTAAGCACGATGTTGTTGCCTTCTTTGACATATGTTGCGCGGGCTCGCACCGAGCCGCCGCCGCTTTCATACATCGCAATCAGGTCGTTGCGCGAGGTGATGATTTCGGCTTGGCTTGGGTAATCCGGGCCAAGCACGTGTTCGCATAAATCACGCACGCTGGCTTGCGGATCATCCAATAAGCGAATACAGGCACTGACGACTTCATTAAGATTATGTGGCGGCACATCGGTGGCCATACCCACTGCAATGCCGGTGGTGCCGTTCAATAAAATATGCGGCAGCCGTGCTGGCATCCATGTTGGTTCTTGCAAGGTGCCGTCGAAATTCGGATTCCAATCCACCGTGCCTTGGCCTAATTCGCCCAGTAATACTTCGGCAATTGGGGTTAGTTTTGATTCGGTATAGCGCATCGCTGCGAAGGATTTCGGATCGTCGGTGGAACCAAAGTTGCCTTGTCCTTCAATGAGTGGGTAGCGGTATGAGAACGGCTGCGCCATCAAGACCATCGCTTCATAGCAGGCTGAGTCGCCGTGCGGGTGGTATTTACCAATCACATCACCAATGGTGCGCGCCGATTTCTTTGGCTTAGCATTAGCGCTTAAAGACAACTCGCTCATTGCATAAATAATGCGCCGTTGTACCGGCTTTAGGCCATCGCCCAGAAAGGGCAGTGCTCGGTCTAGCACCACATACATCGAATAGTCTAAATAGGCGCGTTCGGCATATTCGCGCAGTGGGATTTGTTCAAAACCGTGAAAACTAGGGCGGGTTAAATCAGTCATGCAGGTTACTCATTAAAACATTAGGTTTATTCTAGCGATAATTACTGCAAATAGGTTGGCTATATCGTGCTTTTTACACTAAGCTAAAGCAATAGCTTTTGGAGTATGCGCGTATGTCGTTATTGGTCGGTTTAGTTGTGCTTTTAGGTTTGTTTTTTATTTTTAAAGTCACTAGCTTTTTACTGCGCATCACCGTTGTGGTGCTGGTTATTGGCGCAGCGTATTGGTATTTGGCACCGCATTTTGGCTGGCCTTTGCTGCACTTTTAATGGGCGCTGAGTCCTCATTGGAAAGTCATTGAATCAGTTGTCGATTTCGCGCCGTCGTTTAGCACTGATACTCGGCATGCTGGCCATGGTTGGGCCTTTTGCTATTGACAGCATTTTCCCGGCGTTTCGTGTATTGGCACACGAGTTACAGGTCGATGACGCGTCAATCCAGCAGGCCATCAGTATTTATTTGCTTGGCTATGCGTTGATGTCTTTATTGCATGGCGCGCTCTCTGATGCGTTAGGCCGAAAGCCGGTGATTTTGGCTGGGCTTTGCTTTTTTTTGTTGGCATCTGTGGGTTGTGCGTTAGCCACTGATTTACAGACTTTGCTTATTTTTCGTTTTATCCAAGGCCTATCGGCTGGTGTGGGATTGATTGTTGGCCGGGCGGTTATTCGTGATGTGTATCAAGGCAATGATGCGCAGAAGATGATGAGTTTGGTGTCGATGATTTTTTCTATAGCGCCAGCTATTGCACCGATTATTGGCGGCTATATTTTGAGCTGGAGCCATTGGCAGGGCATTTTTTGGTTTTTAGTGGCGCTATCAACGCTGATGTTGATTGTGGTAGCAGTGCTATTGCCGGAGTCGCATCCGGCTGATAAACGCGTGCCGATTCACCCAGTCACCTTATCGCAAGCGTATTGGGATATGGGCAAAAGCAGTGCCTTTCGCATGCTAGCATTCAGCGGTACTTTCCTGTTCGGCGGGCTATTTTTATATATCGCCTCTGCACCGGATTACGTGTTGTTGCACTTGCGCTTACAAGAAACCCAATTCGGTTATTTCTTCGTGCCCACCATTGCCGGATTAAGCATAGGTGCATTCGTCAGTGGCCGATTGGCGGGCAAATTTTCTGGGCGCAAGTTGGTTAATACTGGCTATTTAGTCTGCGCCATTTCCATGCTGGTTAATTGGTTGTATTGTGCCAATGTTACGGAACTGCATTTACCCTGGGCAGTATTGCCACTCACCGGCATGGCATTCGGCATTGCCTTGGTGTTTCCAATAGTCACCATCGCCTTGCTGGATTTATACCCCACAATCCGCGGCACCGCATCATCTATGCAAGCCTTTGTGAGCTTGATGGCTAATGCCATTATTGCTGGCGTACTGGCGCCTTTGGTTAGCAAAAACCCAACACACATGGCGGCCATCGCGTTTTGCTTTGTGGCTATTTCCTACTTTTTCTGGTGGCGCTATCAACGCAATTGCTTGACCCCACCGAACTGCACCGATCAGCCGATGGCATTTGAGCCGACGGATGAGTTGTGAGCTCGTCACCGATTCAACGCCGTCGTACGATTCGGCTGCTTGGTTACGATTACAGTCGGGCTGGTGCATATTTCG
>JAYTOD010000037.1:0-6687 GCA_043747995.1 Arenimonas sp. | reverse complement strand
AAATCGGTTGATGCCTCATTGGGTGGTGCAAAAATCCTAGATACCGTCACAGTCACTGGAGTTGCTGGTGGTTCGGAAGTATTTAGCGCCGATAAAATGGGCGCTGGCACAACTATTAACAGTGAACAGCTGAAGTCTTTCGCATCAGTACAACGTAACTTGCAAGATTATGCGCGTCTTGATCCGCGCTTATCACAAACCGATAAAGAACGTGGCGAAATCTCGGTCGGCGGCCAAAACTCACGTTTCAATTCAATCACCATCGATGCGGTTGCGACCAACGACACCTTTGGTCTGGAATCGAACAATTTGCCAACCTTGAAACAGCCGATTTCGATTGACGCGATTGACTCTGTTCAAATCAATGTGGCGAACTATGATGTGACGCAAAAAGGCTATACGGGAGCTAATATCAATGCAGTGACTAAATCCGGCACCAATGAATTTCGTGGTTCAGTCTATTATGTGTTTCGTGATGACGGCTTAGCCGGCGACCGCTACAACCGTGCTACTGATATTTATAGTGCGCCCCCAAAATTTAAAGAAGAGACTAAAGGCTTTACTTTTGGCGGCCCGCTGATTAAAGACAATTTATTCTTCTTTACATCGTATGAAGAATTAGAAAGCACACGTGGTGGCCCTGCCGCAGGCCCGGTTGGAAGTGATCGTTTTGTTTTACCAATCCTACCTTCCGAAATTAGCGCAGCACAAAGCATCGCTTCAAGTAAATGGAGTATTGATACCGGAACTGCCGACCCAGATGGCGCAGCGCTTACAGTAAAAGATGCATTGATTAAATTAGATGCCAATATTGGTGATAATCATCGTGCAAGCCTTCGTTGGAGTAAAACCGAACAAAGCGAGCCTGTGTACCCATCTAACTTCGTTACTGCTAACCCAAGCTATGCGATGTCGTTGAGCTCGCATTGGTACACGCAAAACAAAACCATTGAAACATGGGTTGGTCAGGTATTTTCGGATTGGACAGATAATTTCTCTACCGAATTAAAAGCCTCGTTCCGCGATTACGCCAGTGCCCCAACCAATAACTCGGATTTACCTCAAATTCGCTTGAATTTTAGCGGTCCATTTCTACCTGCTGGTTCAGTTGTCACCAACACCGGCTCAGTGACTGCTACTGGTTTGTTATTTGGCACCGAACGCAGCCGCCACTTTAATGATTTGGCCACAGAAACCTGGAACTACTATGCCGCCGGCAACTGGTTCTTGGGCGATCACCAGCTAAAATTTGGCGTTGATTACGACGACAACACAGTCTACAACGCCTTCTTGCAAGATACTAAAGGCAACTACACATTTGATTGTATTAATCGAAGCGCATCATTTACGTATACAGACCCAACACTGCCAGGTGTTGTTGCCAATTGGTGTAGCACCTTGACGCGCGCTCAATATACGGCAGCGATGCTTGAGAATTTCAATCGTGGTCGTCCATTAAGCTACTCACAACAAGTTGGGATTAATGGATTTAACTTGAATGATGGTGTTGCAAATTGGGATTATCAAAACTTAGGTTTATTTCTACAAGACACTTGGGCTGTTAATGGTAATTTAACGGTCAATTATGGTGTGCGCGTTGATAAAAAATATATGGGCGTGTCGCCAACCTATAACGCCGCTGCAAACGCTGCGCCAATTGATGGCTTCTTAACGAGTGTTGTCACACCACAAACCGGCATCACAACACGTGCAACGGGTGGGTTTGGGTACGATAATTCCCATACGCTAGATGGCGATAGCTTGTTCCAGCCTCGGGTTGGTTTTAACTACACCTTCGATAGCGAAAAGCCAATGCAAGTTCGTGGCGGCTTTGGTTTGTTTGAAGGGGCAGCTGCCAACGTTTGGCTGTCAAACATCTACTCGAATACCGGTATGACAACAGCCATCATCAGTTGTTCAGGCACCAGCTCATCGGCTTGTCCGCGTAACGATAATTTCTTTAACCCAGACCCAAATAATCAACCAACCATTGCAAACACGCCGCCAGCACCAAATGTCGATTTTCTATCACTAGATTTGGCACAGCCTTCAGTTTGGAAAGCCAATTTAGCGTTCGAAAAAGAGTTGCTTGGTGGTGTAGTGATGTCGCTCGAATATGTGCGCACGATTGTTGAGGATGGCATTTTCTATAAGCAATTGAATTTGGGTGAAGCAACCCGCCAAGGCACCGATGGCCGTGATTTGTTTTACCACCCAATTGCCTATACCTCAAGCTGCTATACGTATAACGCGTCAGGTGATTTAAGTACTTCAACGACTGGTGTGTGTGGTGTGCCTGCGGTAGCGCCAGGCCAAATACCTAACTCACGCACCCGTGCGTTAAGTAACGGCAAATTTAATAATGTGTTGTTGGCTGAGCGCACCGGCAAAGGCGGTGGCGGTGCATTCACCGTAAGCTTTAGCGGCAAAGCATTCGAGCAACTCGATTGGAACTTAGGTTTCACCACCACCAATGCAACTGAAGTGAGCCCGTTAACCTCTTCGGTATCTAACTCGAACTGGAATTCGGTGTCAATCTTCAATGCCAATGAAGAGGTGGCCGCAAACTCTGCTTACTTAGTGAAAGATCGTTTCACCGGCGCTCTGAATTGGAAGCATAATTTCTTTGGAGATTATGCAACACGCTTTGGTCTTTTCTACGAAGGTCGCAAAGGCAAGCCATACAGCTGGATTTATAACAACGACTTGAACGGCGATGGCCAAAACAATGACTTGCTATACATACCCACTGCAGTTAACTCTGGTGAAGTGGTCTTTAAAGGCACAACTGGCGTAACTGCTGCGCAAGCTGAAGCATTGTTCTGGTCAATTGTGGAAGAAAAAGGTTTGAATGGTTACGCGGGTTCTTTTGTGCCACGTAACTCCTCATTCGCGCCTTGGACCAACACCTTCGATCTGCGCATTAGTCAAGAATTGCCAGGTTTCTTTAAAGGCAATAAAGCAATAATGACATTTGATATCCTTAATTTCGGCAATCTGTTGAATAAAGATTGGGGTCATATCGACGAAATCGGATTTAGTTCTGCTGGCGGTTTGTCACGTAGCTTTGTGGATTTTATGGGCTTAGATGCAAGTGGTAAATATATTTATGGTATTACCAACAAAGTAGAAGATTTTGTTATCCGCCAAAATTCCGGTGAATCACAATGGACCGCACAAGTGACACTGAAATACGAATTCTAATCTTTAGGTTCAACTGTTAATTAAGAAAACCGGCCTTAATGGCCGGTTTTTCTTTGCTTATAAAAGGCGCGCTGATTTACCTTGCAGCGCGAGCAGGGCAGCCGCTTTTTTATCGAAGGAAACGAAGGTTTCTCCGCCCAGCCAGCTGCCTTCATAAGCAATCACGCCATCGGCGAAATCTCCGCCCGCTTCAAGCATTTCTAGGCCTGCTTCCACAGCCGGACGATTCATCACTACATTTCCAGTATCAAGTAAAGCACGAAGCGCGGCGGCCGTGTCGGTTGCTTGCATGTTGTAAACGCTGCGAAGTACCCAGACAAATTCACATAAACATGGCGTTGAGATGGCGATTAATTCGGCATCTCTCAAGACCTTAATGGCTTGTGCTGCTTGCATTGGATCGTCGCGCATAACTGCGCGAATAAGTATGTTCGTATCAACCGCAAGCTTCATTCTTCGCCAGCCCAAGCTCTCTCGGTGGCGGTTTTGATCTCTTCTATGCTGGCGACTTTTTTAGTTTGGTTTGAGAGTAATCCGATGAAGCCATTAATCGTTCCAGTTTGCCGAGCGGCTTTTAAAATGCCTCGTCCATCAGGCAATAAATCCAGTTCAATCTTATCGCCGGGTTTGATTCCGAGGTGCTGTAATACATCTTTTCTAAGTGTCACTTGCCCACGTTCGGTGATGGTTAATGTTGTCATTGCTTGCTCCAGTCTGCTTTTGATGTGATTGTAATGCAGATTAACCTTACTTACAATCTGGGTGGAAGTACGTCTAATGAAATCCTTCACACTTTTTATCTAAATCCTTGTCAATTAATCCATTTAGACTTAAGATGACCATCTAGTTGGTCATTTCGGAGAATATCATGAGCGTAAGCGTAGCCGAAGCCAAAGCCAAACTCAGCGAGCTGATTGAAGCGGTGCAGAACGGCGAAACGGTTATCATCACCAAGCGCGGCAAGGTGGTAGCCGAGTTGCGCGCGCCAGTGCAGGAGCGCGCTAGCAAGCCGTTCGATTTTGATGCGCTGCGACGTTTTCAGCAAACATTGCCTATGTGCGAACAAAGCGCTGTCGATTTAGTACGCCAAATGCGCGATGAGTCGCACTACTGATGTTCTATCTGGATACCTGCGTGCTCGTTTCAGCGTTCGGTAATGAGGCTTCAACAGCTGATGTTACCAAGTGGCTGGCGATACAACATGTAACACAATTGCGTATTAGCGATTGGCATATCACCGAATTTTCTTCAGCATTATCGCTAAAGTTGCGAACACGGCAAATCAATGTTGTTCAACGAAACGGGATGCTTGCGCAATTTGCTGCTTATAAAGATAGCCTATCTCCGGTTTTGTCGGTATCTAGCCGCGATTTTATTGAAGCCGCACATATGGTAGAGCAACACCATACTGGGCTACGTGCCAATGACGCATTGCATTTAGCCATTGCAATTCATAATCGACTTTGTTTGGTGAGTTTGGATGAACGCTTAGTCAATGCTGCGCGCTTACTCGCTGTCGATACACACTTACTCAACACAAAGAACCAAATCAATGAATGATAAAAGCCCCACCATTAATGCGCAGATTTCACCGCGCGCTAGTTTAGTTATTTTATCGCGCGAAGAAATTACCCGCCTGCGTGATGTAACGCAAGGCGGCTTGCATGAATTATTGCGGCGCTGCACGCTGGCGGTGCTCACAACGGGCGCTGAATCGGATGATCCGCGTGCCGCTCAAGCACGCTTTCCTGACTACGATATAGAAGTGGTGCAGCTCGATCGCGGCATTAAACTTGAGCTTAGCAATGCACCTTCCTCGGCGTTTGTAGATGGCGAAATTGTGCGCGGTGTGGCTGACTTACTATTTGCAGTGGTTCGCGATATTGCCTATACCGCTTGTGAAATCAATACCAATAGCAAATTCGACTTGACCAGCAGCGAAGGCATTACCAGTGCAGTATTCGAAATATTACGCAATGCCAATGTATTGCGGCCGAATATCGATCCGAATTTAGTGGTTTGTTGGGGTGGGCATTCGATTGGACGCGAAGAATATATCTACACCAAGAAGGTGGGTTACGAACTTGGCTTGCGCGGCTTGGATATTTGCACCGGTTGCGGCCCAGGCGCCATGAAAGGCCCAATGAAAGGCGCCACCATTGCGCATGCCAAGCAGCGCCGACACAACAATCGCTATATCGGCATTACCGAGCCTGGCATTATTGCAGCCGAGTCACCCAATCCGATTGTTAATCAATTAGTGACTATGCCTGATATTGAGAAGCGCTTAGAAGCCTTCGTGCGTTTGGGGCACGGCATCATTGTATTTCCTGGCGGCGTGGGCACTGCAGAAGAAATTCTATATTTACTGGGCTTGTTAATGCACCCTGATAATGCCGATATGTGCTTGCCGATGATTTTAACTGGACCGGCATCGGCTTCCGCCTATTTCGAACAAATTGATCAGTTTATCCGCTTGGCATTAGGCGATTCTGCAACCCAGCATTACAGCATTGTGGTGGATGATGCCGAGCGTGTGGCCAAACTTATGCGCAAGGGCATTTCCAAAGTACGCGAGCAGCGCATTAAAGAGCGTGATGCATTCTTTTTCAACTGGTTTTTGAAAATCCCCTTGTCTTTTCAGCTGCCGTTTGAACCAAGCCATGCTGCGATGGCGGCTTTGAAATTGCACCGCAAGCAGCCGCAATACCAACTTGCCGCCGACCTGCGCCGTGCGTTTTCAGGTATTGTGGCCGGCAATGTGAAAGAAGCGGCAATGAAAGCTATTGAACAATTCGGGCCATTCTCAATTGCCGGCGATGCAGAAATTATGCAGGCTCTAGATGATTTATTGCAGTCCTTCGTGGCGCAAAAACGCATGAAGATTTCAGGTGACTATAATCCATGCTATCAGGTGGTGCGCTGATTTTCCGTTTATCAACTAAAACAACCGTTCGGGCAATTGATGCTTGCGCCACTAAAACATGAGGATAATATGTTAGTTATGAAAAAAGTATCAGGATTTACGTTAATTGAATTATTAGTATCCATTACCATATTGGCTATTTTGCTGGCTTTTGCTGTGCCTTCCTTTCGAACACTTATTCAAAATTCTCGTGCTACATCGCAAGCCAATGAATTTATTACCAGTATTAACCAAGCGCGTTCTGAAGCGCTCAAACGCCAAGCAACCATTTCAGTTATCGCCAGTGCCGGCGGCACTGCCGCCAATGAATTTGGCAACGGTTGGTCGATTGTGGTGGATGCCGACAGTGATGGCGTGCTTGATGCTGGTGAAGTGATTGTTGCTAGCAGTGATGGTTATCAAGGTGGAGCTACATTAAACTCAACCAATAATGTGTCGTTCCTCAGTTTTCAAACCGATGGAACGCTAACAGCGGCAAGAGCGTTTGAGTTGCGCATTCCTGAATGTCGAGGCACATCTGCACGGAATATGTCAATTTCAAGAATTGGGCATCTCAC
>JAYTOD010000036.1:0-6265 GCA_043747995.1 Arenimonas sp. | reverse complement strand
ATATTGAGCTAGCCGGAAAGTTGTTGCGGTCTGTTTCTGTTGATTGATATGCCCGCAAAAATTTCTTGGCAAAATCGATTGCTTGAATGGATTAAGCAATTGCCATGGTTTCGCGCCGGGCCAAGAGATAGCCAAGCGTTCAGCATTGGCAATCGGCGTATCTATGTTATGCCAATGCGTTTCGGGCTGTTCGTTGGATTTGCATTGGCGGTATTAAATTTAGGCGCACTAAACTACAACAACAACGCTGCGCTGTTGCTCGGCTTTATCATCATCAGCATTTGCAACAACAGCTTAATTTCTGCGCACTTGTCTTTGCTTGGCATGCGCATGCAAACCCAGCCACTTGCGCCGGTGTTTGCCGGGCAAACACTGCAGCTTGCCACACGCATCACGCCTTCAGGAAAACGCAGTGCCAGCAATGGCGTGTATGGTCTGCAATTTGGCGAGTCAAGCGTGTCTTTTTCGATCAGCGCGTTGGAACATATTGCGATGATACCTATTACCACCAAAAAGCGTGGCTTGTTTGCAATTGACCGTATTCAACTGTTTACTCATCAACCACTTGGCTTAGCCAAGGCCTGGTGTTATCTCAATATGCATGAAACAGTGCTGATATACCCTACGCCGCGTGGACAAGCACTCAATAGCCAATTTAACGCAGCAAGCGGCAAAACAGGGCGCGACCGGCGCTTGATGACTGATCAACCGCATCATCTGCGCGAATTTCGCTCGGGCGACAGCCAAAAACAGATTGCGTGGAAAATTAGCGCGCGCACCGAAACGTTGCAAGTGCGCGAATACGAAAGCGCCAGCACCGATGACCTGCTTTTAGATTGGCATTGTCTGCGTCATTTAGACTATGAACAACGTATTGAACAGCTTTGCCTTTGGGTAATTCAAGCCGAACAAAAACACTTGCGCTACGCCCTGAAAATACCCAACAAGCACTTGCCTTGCAATTCAGGCGCTGAGCATAAACGGCAATGCCTTGAACAACTGGCGCTAATGCCTCATGAATAACACATCCACCGCAACCATTCGCAAAGCGGCAGCCGTTTGCGCCTTGCTAGCAGCAACGCCATTGCTTTTGCAAATGCCAAGCACGATGGTGCTGTGCTTATTGGGCATTTTATTACTCAGTTTTATTTTGCCTTCTGCGCCAAATCGCTTTGTGGTGATTTTAGTATTATTTGCCACATTGGCATTGATGCTTTTAGAATACCGAGGCGGTTTTGGCCGCGATGTAGCGGCTTGCATGCTAGCACTAATGATGGGCTTGAAATGCCTTGAAACAAAATCCATTCGCGACTTACGCTCCGTACTCGGATTCTCCTTGTTTCTGCCGTTTGCGGCATTGCTTAACAACCAATCACCGCTGAGTTTAAGCTTATCTTTGTTGAGCATATTGTGTTGGCTGTTTCTTGTGCAAGCCAGCAGCACCGGCACATTGTGCTGGCCAAAAATACCGGTGTTGCAGAGCATTAAACGCATAGCCGGGCATCTACTATTTGCATTGCCGATGGCTGCAGCATTGTTCTGGTTATTTCCGCGCATCAGCACGCCGTTGTGGGGTTTGCCAAATTTATCGAGCCAAGGCATGGGCCTTGGCGATAGCATGAAACCCGGCCAGTGGCTAGACACACTCGCCGATGATCGAATCGCCTTTCGAGTAAAGTTCACCGGGCAAACACCGGCGCCACAACAACGCTACTGGCGGGGGCCGGTTTTGTGGGATTTCGATGGCATTCAATGGACACGCCGTGATGTGGATAGCATTGCAAAAAGCAACGGTGATGCAAGCGATAAACCTGCGGGGATTTCTATTGGCTATCAAGTGAGTCTTGAGCCGACTGAAAGAAAATATTTACCAGCCTTAGATTGGCCTCTGTCTGCTCCAGAGGATTATTATTTATCCCAAGAACAAACGGTTTACAGCGACAAACTGATCCAGAAAGTTACTCAATATTCTGGACAAGCGTATTTGCAGCCGCAGGCAACTGGCGCGCTGGATTTTGCCACGCGGCAACGCGCATTAGCCTATCCGCTTGGCTTCAATAAACGCACACAAGCACTAGCAAAACAATGGCGGGCGCAATCACAAAATGAGCGCGCCTATATTGAACGTGTGCTGCAATGGATTGAAGGTGATTTTTCCTATACGCTGGCTACCGAAGAACCCGGCATCAATGCCGTTGATGAATTCTTGTTCACCGATAAAAAAGGCTTTTGTCAGCATTTCAGTTCATCATTTGCCATCTTAATGCGCGCGGCTGGCATTCCTACTCGCATTGTTACTGGCTACGTAGGCGGCTATAAAAATCCATATGGCGATTACTGGACGTTGTACCAAAAAGACGCGCATGCGTGGAATGAAGTTTGGCTGGAAAATGAAGGCTGGGTGCGCTTTGATCCAACCGCCGCTGTGGCGCCAGAAAATATTCTTGACACTATCCAAACCAATGTTGGAACAGAGCAATATTTCGGTGAGAAAGGCCTGTTCTCCCCCATTTTTGATTACAGCGATTTCATTAAATCCAATTGGAATGATTGGGTGGTTGGCTTCAATGCCGCAAGACAGGAAAACCTATTTAAAGGCATCGGCATTCAACAAATCCAACGTTGGCAATTATTGATTTTGCTGATCGCACTTTCATCGGTATTGTCGTATGGGATATTTCTGTTTTTAAATCGAAAAATTAAAGCAATCATTACTCCGCTTGAAGCCGCGTGGTTGAATCTGTTAGGCATATTTGAACGCAAAGACATGGCTAAACACGTGCATGAAACGGCGCTGGATTTTGCCTTGCGGCACGCCGATAAAGCCGCGTGGTCGAAACCCTTATTAAACATTAGTCAGCGCTATAGCAATTGCCGTTACGCTAACTCTGTATTAAGCGAACCAAGCATACACCTGCTAATTGAAGATATGCATGCATTGGGTAAGCAAATCCAATCGAGCCCGCGCGCCTAGACCTAAAACAAATGCTGGTTTGAAATAGCCACATCGCGCTATAGTGAGCTTACTTCCAACGAGACACACGCCATGCGACTCATTTTTATTGCGCCCATTTTTCTGTTGGCATTTTCGGCAACGGCAATTGCCAAAATCGTTAAGCCTGCACCACTGGTATCCATTGCAAGCCACGATGCATTTTTCGACAAACTACGTGCGCACTGCGGCAAAGCCTTTGAGGGCAAAGTCAGTATCGATAACCCCAAATCTGATGGCTTTGAAGGCCGTTTGGTGATGCATATACGCCAATGCACTGACTCACAACTGCAAATACCCTTTCATGTTGGCGATGACCATTCACGCACCTGGATTATTACCAAAACCGGCTCTGGCTTATCGTTAAAACACGACCACCGCCATGAGGACGGCAACAGCGATAAATCCACGATGTATGGCGGGCATACGCTTGATGCGGGCTTTGCCAACGCACAATCATTCCCCGCTGATCAATACTCCAAAGAATTATTCACCGCTGCCGGCAACCCGCAATCGAACGGCAACACCTGGCAGATGTATGTGTATCCGGAAAAATTTAGCTATCGCTTAGTGCGCGAAGGCCGCGAATTCCGCGTTGATTTCGATTTAAGCAAACCGGTTGCATTGCCGCCCACACCATGGGGTTATGCGGATTGATTCAGGCAAAAAAGCATAGGGTGTGCCTTGGCGCACCGTATTTAACATTGTTGGGGTTCACATGCTCACCCCAACTTACGCAAAACCACCAGTGAGTGCGGCGCCACCTAGCAAATGCATATGGATGTGGAATACTGTTTGCCCGCCGTTGCGATTGCAATTCATCACCACGCGGTAGCCATCATCAGCAATGCCGATAGATTTAGCATACGCCTGTGCGGCCAATAGTAAGTTGCCCAACAATAACGCTTCCGATTCTGGCACTTCGTTCAAGGTGGCGAATTTACGTTTCGGCACAAACAACACATGCACTGGTGCTTGCGGTGAAATATCGCGGAAGGCAATGATTTCATCGCTCTCGAACACGATGTCGGCCGGAATTTCGCGGCGGATGATTTTATCGAAAATACTGTCGCTCATTTTTCCTGCCTAGAGTAATTGTGTGCGCGAGCCAAAAGCATGCGCCAGTGTGCCGCGATCAACGTATTCTAACTCGCCGCCAATGGGCACGCCATGCGCTAAGCGCGTAGGCTTAACCTCGAATTGCCTAGCCAATTGCGCCAGATAATGTGCGGTGGCCTCGCCTTCAACGGTTGGGTTAGTGGCAATTATCATTTCAACGATTTTACCCTCGGCCAAACGTTCCGCGAGCTTATCCAAACCAAGTTCACGCGGACCAATGCCATCCAAGGGCGAAAGCCTGCCTTGCAAAATAAAATAAAAGCCGCGAAAACCGGTGGCTTGTTCAATCACCAAACGATCGGCCGGTGTTTCAACAATGCACAATAAGCTGTGATCACGTGATTCGCTGGCGCATATCGCGCAAATTTCCAGCTCGGTAAAATCGCGGCACAGTTTGCAGTGTGTTATGCGTTGCATGGATTCTTGCAGGGTATTGGCCAATCGCAAGCCACCTTCGCGGTTGCGCTCAAGCACGTGATACGCCATGCGCTGAGCACTTTTCTGGCCAACGCCTGGCAGGCAACGCAGTGCGTCAATCAATTGCGTTAATAAGTCGCTCTGACTCAAAACGGCAACTTCATTCCAGGTGGCAATGGCATGCCCGCCGTGGCCGCCGACATACGCTTGGCGCTTTCTTCATTGGCTTTACTAACGGCATCGTTGATTGCAGCCACCATTAAATCTTCAAGCATTTCGGCATCGGCTAAAGCGCTTGGGTCAATCTGTACTTTGCGTGCATCCATCTTGCCTGTAAGGGTAACTTTCACCACGCCACCACCCGATTGCCCCACCACTTCCATCTGCGCTAAATCGTCTTGCACTTTCTGCATATTTTCTTGCATACGCTGAGCTTTTTGCATCATTTGCGCAATATTGCCTCTCATAGTTTTCTCACTTTAATTCTAAGGGTCGAATGGAATCCGGAATAATCTGCCCGCCTTGCTGTAGCAGGTCGTTTACAATCGAATTATTTTTAAATTCTGCTTCGGCATCCTGCATTTTGCCTTGGCGCACATGAGTTTCACGCTCGAATAAGGTATCGGCTTGCTGTTCGTGCAGTTTGTCTATTTTAATCTGAATCGGCTTCTGCAGCGCTTGGCTGATCGCGCTTTGCAAGCGGCTTATCAGCGTGTCATTTAAGGTATCAAATAAATTAACTGGGTAGGCCAATTTTAAAAGTGTACCGTCAAAACTAACAAAGCTTGCATGTTGCCCAATTTCGCGTTCTGGACCTTTCAGCTGCACGCTGCGTAACAAAGCCATCCAGTCGTCTGCGTTATTTAAGCTCGCTGGTGCCGCTGGCGCTTCGTTGGCTTGCATTGCTGCAGCAGGAGCTTGCTTGGCAGATGCCGGCATTGCTGGTGGATCAGGAACCATGTCAGAAAACTGAATCTGCGGCTCAGGCTGTTTCGACTTGGCTTTAACAGCTGCAGTAGATACAGTTGTTGGCTGTTGTGTATCAATCGGTAAAAACGCCAGCATGCGCAACACGCTCATTTCAAAGCCTAAGCGCGCGCTCGGTGCTATATACAAATCTTTTTTCGCCAACACTGCCATTTGGTACCAAAGCTGGATCACTTGCGGATCCATACGCTGCGCGAAGGCTTTTATGGATACTCGTTGCGAGCTTGGCTGATAAGCAGGAACCAACTGCGCCATTTGTATTTCATGCAAGTTTTCAGCTAGGCGATCGAGCACTTGCGCGAAATCCGGTGACAACGACGCAAGCTGTGCCACCGTTTCAAACAAAGCATTGCCATCGCGCGCACACAAGGCGGTTAAGAGTTGTTCAATCTGACTGCGATCAACTGTGCCCAGCATAGCCCGCACTAAATCGGCCTGCAAAGTTCCGCCGGTATAGGCAATGGCCTGATCCAACAAAGACAAACCATCGCGCAAGCTGCCATCGGCAGAAACGGCTAATTGCAAAACACTTTCTTCATCGTAAGCAATCTGCTCCGCAGCTAAGATATGCCGAAGCTGGCCGGCAATTTGCTCTTGCTCTAAACGCCGCAAATTAAACTGCAAGCAACGCGATAAAACCGTTACCGGTAATTTCTCTGGGTCGGTGGTGGCTAGTAAAAACTTGACGTGCTCAGGCGGCTCTTCCAGCGTTTTCAGCAAAGCGTTGAAAGCGTTTTTCGACAGCATGTG
>JAYTOD010000035.1:0-27434 GCA_043747995.1 Arenimonas sp. | reverse complement strand
TTGTCCTATACAAACATTGTCGCGCCGATATCCGGTGTTGTTGCGCAACGCATGGTAAAACAAGGCAATTTAGTCACTTTAAATATGCCTGTTTATCGTATTGTGAATACCCGGCAGCTTGAGGCAGTGATGAATGTGCCAGAACGTGAAATGGCACGTATTAAAAGTGGCATGCCTGTCAAAATGATTGTTGATGCTATTCCCGGACAAGCGTTCGAAGGCCGTGTTGATCGAGTTAGCCCGGTTATGGATTCAGGCACAGGCACATTTCGTGTAACAAGTGCTTTTGATGGCATGCAAGTGTTGCGTGCGGGTATGTTCGGACGGATTGAAATTGTCTATGATCAGCGCAGCAACGTGCTCACTATTCCGCGTACCGCTTTATTAGACGATGAAAGCGAGGCGTCAGTGTATGTGGTGCGCAACAACAAAGCAGCCCGTGTGGTGATTAAAACTGGCTATAGCAACGGTGAAATTGCTGAAGTAATCTCAGGCCTGAAAGCTGGCGATAAAGTGATTACTGCCGGTAAAGTGGCGGTTCGAAATGGCTCTGAAGTGACTGTGATTGCTATTGATGGAAAAGCGGTAGCGCAACCTAAAAAACCTGAAATGAAAGCAGGCGATAAAGCATGAATTTAGTCGAATTTTCTACGCGCCGGAGGGTCACTATTGCGATGGCAGCAGTGACCATGGTGCTATTTGGCTGGATAGGTTGGACAGGCTTGAAAGTAAACTTGTTGCCTGAGCTAACCTACCCAACATTGACAGTACGAACTGAATACACCGGCGCTGCGCCAGCTGAAATAGAAACTCTAATTACTGAGCAGATTGAAGAGTCGGTGGGTGTTGTGAAAGGCCTGCGCAAATTGAAGTCAGTCTCGCGTGCTGGGCAAAGCGATATCGTGCTCGAGTTTGTTTGGGGCAGCGATATGGATAAAGCCAGCTTGGATGTGCGCGATAAGCTCGATACGCTGCGCTTGCCTTTGGATGTAACCCCGCCTGTGTTGTTGCGTTTTAATCCAACTACTGAGCCAATTTTACGTTTGGTGATGTCAGTCAATGAAACAAGTTCGGGCAATCAAGCCGCTGAGTTAATGCGTTTGCGTCGCTATGCTGAAGAAACGCTGAAAAAACGCTTGGAGCCAGTTGAAGGCGTTGCTGCGGTTAAAGTAGGTGGTGGTTACGAAGACCAAATTCAGGTGCAGTTAGATACTCAGAAACTAGCGCAATTAAATTTATCGTCTAGTTTGGTCAATGAACGCTTAAAACAGGAAAATATCAATATATCCGGTGGCCGTATTGAAGAAGGTAGCGAACGTTATTTGGTTCGTACTGTAAATCAGTTCAGTAATTTATCGCAAATTCAAGATTTACTCATTACTACACAAAATAATGTGCCGGTGCGCTTGAAAGATGTGGCGACGGTTGTACAAGGCTATAAAGAGCGCGAAGCCATCATTCGCATGCAGGGCCGTGAATCCGTTGAGCTGGCAATTTATAAAGAAGGCGATGGCAATACCGTTGCAGTGGCAAAGGCAGTTCATGAAGCATTGAACCGCCTTCAAAATGCCAATGCAGATCCTTCCCAACTAAGTAAAAATAAAGCAGCTATTCCGGCAGTTTCTGGCAACTACATGATCGATGGCTATTCAATTAATACCATTGATGATCAGTCTAAATTTATTGAAAGTGCATTGCACGAGGTGAAAATTGAAGCATTAATGGGAAGCTTCTTTGCCATTTTAATTATTTTCTTTTTCTTGCGTGATGGCTGGAGTACTTTTGTTATTGGCATCTCACTGCCGGTATCAATTATATCTACATTCTTCTTTATGGACATGCTTGGGCTTAGTCTAAATGTCATGTCTATGGCTGGTTTGGCATTGGCAACAGGTATGGTCGTTGATGATTCTATCGTGGTGCTTGAGAGCATTGCCAAAGCACGCGAGCGCGGCCTGAGTTTGGTGCAAGCCACCATCAAAGGAGCAAGCGAAGTTAGTATGGCAGTGGTTGCGTCCACGCTCACCACCATTGCAGTGTTTTTCCCATTGGTGTTTGTTGAAGGCATTGCGGGTCAGTTATTCAAAGATCAAGCGCTTACAGTGTCGATTGCGTTAGCAATTTCCCTCATTGTTTCGTTAACCTTGATTCCAATGCTAAGCTGTTTAAAAGCCAATTCACAAATGGCATTTAGTACGGAAGCACCTGTTGAACAAGCTCCACCTAATGGTCGAGTGGCACGTTTTTTCTTCGTTGCTTTTAGCTATTTGAAAAAAGCAACTGGCTGGTTGGTGCAAGGTATAAGTACCGTGTTAACTAGCGTATTTCGCTTCTTAGCAAAATATTTAGGTGGCAGCTTGGCGTGGTTGGGTGAGAAGGTATTAATGCCTTATGAAGCTGCAGCGGCTTACTACCATCGAATATTACCCAATGTACTAGATCGCCCAGCATTAATTCTGGGTAGTTCTTTTATTGCATTTGTGCTTTCTATTTTCGTTGCGATGGGTTTGGGTACTGATTTAATACCGCAACTTGCACAAGATCGCTTTGAAATGACAGCGAAACTAGCACCGGGTTCTCAACTACGCGAAACTGATGCTTTAGTTAAGCAAATTCAAGCTAAACATGGTAACGATAGCGATATTGAAAAGCTGTATGGCGTATCAGGAAGTGGTACGCGTTTGGATGCAAATCCTACTGAATCCGGCGACAATGTGGCGAAGCTGACCGTAATTTTAGGTAAAAAATATACCCGTGAAGCAGAAGCGAAAATTACTGAGCGAATGCGTAAAACCATGGCGGCCTACCCAGATGTGCAGGTTAAATTCGCTCGCCCGCAATTATTGAGTTTTGCTACACCGCTCGAAATCGAACTCAGTGGCCAAGATCTTGCCTCAATTGAGAAAGCTGGACGCCAGCTCACTGAGCTAATGAAAAATTCACCCCATTTTGCAGACGTGAAATCCAGTGTTGAACAGGGCTACCCTGAGGTGCAAATTATTTTTGACCAAGATCGAGCCGCAGCGCTCGGGCTGACATCACGGCAAATTGCAGACCAAGTAGTGCGTCAAGTACGTGGTGAAGTGGCCACGCGCTATAGTTTTCGCGACCGCAAAATTGATGTTTTAGTGCGCGCTCGCGAAGCCGACCGTAGTTCAGTTGATGATGTACGCAATATCATTGTTAATCCGCAAAGTGCTAATCCTGTACCTTTATCAGCGGTTGCAAACGTTATTGAAACGGTTGGTCCGAGTGAAATTAATCGCGCAGATCAGACCCGCGTTGCTTTGGTCTCGGCTAATCTGCGCGATATAGATTTAGGCTCTGCCGTTCAGGAAGTCAAAACGATGGTTCGTGAGAACCCGATTGGCACCGATGTGAAAATGACTTTTGGCGGACAAAGTGAAGAGCTCGACAGTTCGATACAGTCCTTACTATTCGCTTTTGGCTTGGCAATGTTTTTAGTCTACTTAGTCATGGCTTCTCAGTTTGAATCCTTGTTGCATCCGTTCGTTATTATGTTTTCGGTACCTTTGGCGATTGTTGGTGCGGTGTTGGCGTTATGGCTGAAAGGCTCACCAATTTCCATTGTGGTGTTTATCGGTTTGATTTTGCTAGTCGGTATTGTAGTGAAAAACGCCATTGTGCTACTCGATAAAGTCAATCAATTGCGTGAAGAAGGGGTTGCTAAGCGTGAAGCAATTTGCCAAGGCGCCGAGTCACGTTTACGGCCCATCATCATGACCACCTTAACCACATTGTTTGGGTTTGCACCATTGGCGTTTTTCGGCGGTGATGGTGCGGAAGTTCGCGCACCCATGGCGATTACCGTCATCGGCGGGCTTACCGTTTCAACAATTTTAACGCTAGTTATTATCCCCATTATGTATAACATTCTGGACCGTCGTTCTGATTTGTATTACCGTGAGCGTGGCCAACGTGCGCTAGCTAAGTACTTTACAAATGGAGAGGCTGGATGAGTCTCGCAGAACTCAGTTTAAAGCGTCCAATCACTGCCATTATGTTTTACGTGTCGATGGTGGCGATAGGTTTGATTGCGTCGGTGCGATTGCCGCTTGAGCAATTTCCCGATGTCAACTTCCCGTTTATGGGCGTTAGTATTCCGTATCCTGGCTCAACGCCACAGGAAGTTGAGCGCAGCATTACGCGACCCGTGGAAGAAACCCTGGCGACCTTGCCAGGCATCAAGGAAATGAATTCTACTAGCCGCGCCGATGGTGCAGAAATCCAAATTCAATTTTCTGATTTCGATCGTGATGTGGCCATTAGCGCCAATGAAGCAAGGTCCCGAATTGATGCGTTGCGTAAAGATTTACCAGCCGATATACAGCGCTATTATGTGCAGCGCTTTTCACCTAGCGACCAACCGTTTTTGCAAATTCGTTTCGCCAGCAACCGCGATCTAAGAATCGAATACGCCATGATTGAGCGCTTGTTTAAGCGCCGAATAGAGAGAATTCCCGGTGTTGCCAGCGTTGAAATTACCGGCGCATCGCCTTCAGAAATAGAAATCGCCATTAATCCTGCTAGCTTAGCATCACACAATATTGGCCTGAATCAGTTGTCAACTAAACTGCAGGCAATTAACTTTTCTGTATCAGCCGGGCAAATTGATGATGGCGTTCGTCGCTTGCGTGTGCAGCCGGTTGGTGAAATTCGCAATTTAGGCCAGCTTAAAAATTTAGTACTTAATGAAACCGGATTACGGCTCAGTGATATTGCTGAAATCCGTTTTAAGTCACAACGTGAAAATATTTGGCGACGGCTAGATTTAAAACCGGCTGTTGGTGTGAATATTAAGCGCGAACGTAGCGCTAACTTGGTGGAAGTCTCCAAGTTGATTATGGCTGAGTTGCAGAAAATCAACCGCGAGCCCGAGCTTGTTGGTGTTAAAAGCATTATTGTTGAAGACCAAGCTGAAAGCGTACAGCGTTCAATCAACGAATTGGTTGAAGCCGGTATTCTCGGCTCATTGTTGTCCTTATTTATCTTGTTTTTCTTTCTGCGTCACTGGCCAAGCACTTTGATGGTGACCTTAGCAATTCCAATCTGCATTATCATGACCCTCGGCGCCATGTATTTCTTAGGAATCACCTTAAATATATTGTCGATGATGGGCTTGCTGTTGGGCTTGGGTATGTTGGTCGACAATGCTGTTGTGGTGGTAGAAAGTATTTATCAATACCGCGAAAAATATCCTGATGACCCAGTGCGTTGTGCCATTGAAGGCACGCGTAGCGTACAAATTGCCATAAGTGCCGGCACCTTCACAAGCATTGTTGTGTTTTTGCCAAACTTGTTTGGCGAAGCCAATATGATTAGTATTTTTCTCGGACAAGTTGCCTTAACTATCACTATTGCGCTGTTGTGTTCATGGCTCGTTGCGGTTAGTTTGATTCCGATGATTTCGGCGCACCTTAAAACGCCGCCAATGTTAAGCCGCCCGGATGGCTTTATTCCGCGTTTAGTTGTACGTTATGGTCGGCTGTTATTGTGGAGTTTGCAGCATCGATTTAAGGCGTTAGCTGCTATATTGTTAATCGTTTTGGTTAGTCTTATTCCGGTTAAATTTACCGAATTTGATTTTTTTAAGAACGAAGCCAAGCCGGAATTAAGTTTATATTTTGATTGGAAAGGCTCATACAGTATTGAGCAAATGTCAGAGGAAATATTCAAGGTTGAAAAATACATAGATGCCCGTCGTGAGCGCTTTCAAGTAAAACAAATCTATGTATTTTTTGCTGAGCAAGGCTGGGGCGGCGTGCGTTTAACCCTAGAAAATGAAGGGCCCAATTTAAAAAAACCAGACGAAATTTCTGAAATGCTACGCGACGAACTACCCAAATCTGCGCGTGCAGAAATTGGTTTTGAAGGTGGTGGTGGACCAGGTGGCGGTGGTGGTAGTGCGGCTGGCGATCAAAAAGTAACATTCTATTTGAATGGTGATTCACCCGAGACTTTGGTGCAAATTGGCACGGAGCTATTACCGTTACTGGAAAAACGCCCAGAACTTACTGATGTGCGGGTTAATGCCGGTGATGAGAATAATGAAGTTAGAGTCAGTGTTGATCGTGTTCGTGCAGCGTATTATGGCTTTAGCGCACAAGAAGTAGCGCAGTATTTAGCAATTGCGTTGCGTGGTAGCCCGCTTAGAGAGTTTCGCAGCGGTGATACGGAGGTGCCGGTATGGGTTCGCTTCGAGGGTTCAGAGCAATTCAGCATAGATCGCTTATCGAGTTTGAATTTAACTCGTACTGATGGCGTTAAAGTGCCATTACTTTCCTTAGTCGATGTACAGATAAAGCCGGGCGCATCACAAATATCGCGTACTAATCGCCAAACATCAATTGCTATTGATGCCAATATCAATCGTGCAGGCAAGTTCGATAAAGATTCCGCTCGCAAAGCAATCAATGAAGTAATGAATGCAGCCAAATTGAACGAAACGTATCCTGGTTATTCTTGGGGTGAGGGCAGTGGTTTTAGTGGTGACGATGAAGCCATGCAGCAAATGGTGTTTAATCTAGGCATTGCTTTGCTTATGATATTTATTGTGATGGCCGCCTTATTTGAATCTTTGCTGTTTCCAGCGGCCATTTTTAGTAGCATTATTTTTTCGTGGTTAGGTGTGTTTTGGTTGTTCGCGATAACCCAAACAACTTTCACTGTAATGGCATTCATTGGCATGTTGGTGCTAATGGGTGTTGTGGTTAACAACGGTATTGTGATGCTAGATCATATTAACTTGCAGCGCCGACTTGGGCTGTCGCGTACCGATGCGTTGGTACAGGGTAGTAAAGAGCGTCTGCGCCCAATTTTAATGACCATGGGCACGACTATTCTTGGCATGCTGCCATTATGTTTTGGTGGTTCAGGTATTGGTGGTGACGGCCCTTCGTATGCGCCGATGGCAAGAGCGGTGGTTGGCGGTTTAGCATTTTCCACGATTGTGAGTTTATTGTTCTTGCCGACTATTTACGCAATGCTTGATGATGTCAGACAATTCTTTTCAACACGCATTAGAGTTGGTCGTGAAAAAGTTCAAGCATTTTATAATTGATGTGTTTGATTGACGTAAGGGCACGGCATGCCGTGCCCTTGCAAATTCTAATTGCGGTTAAATCTGTAAGAGTGAATAATTATTCACACCCTGCAATTAACTTAATTTGCCAACAATCATAAAGCCAGCAACCCAAACAGCCATTGCGGTGCCGGTGTTGGTTAAAATAAACACAACCAAAATACGCGCAAAACGATTTTTCCACCAACCAGAAATTTCAGTGGTATCGCTGCGTAAATCGAGCAAATCTTGGTAAGTGGGTTTATGCGTTTTTGCTTCAACATAGGCTGACACCATACCCGAGCTTAAGGCCGGATGTAGCGGGGTAAGTGGTGACGCGATAAAAGCTGCAATACAACTTAACCAATGGCCTTTGGCCACGATGCAACCGATTAAGCCACCGATACCAGTAATGACTACCCATTGCAGGAGTAGGGTGCCAGCCAGTACAAACCCGCCTTGTTGATAGCCCCACGCAAAGCCCAACACTAAAAAAGCAAATAGGAACAGCGTGAACCACGGGAATGACGATTTTGTGGGCACATGCTCTAGTTCGCTAATTTTTGCTGCACAATCATTTAGTTGTATGCTTTGCATGGCTTTGGCTAATCCGGCCAAATGACCTGCGCCAACAACGGCCAGCACCTGCTTAATGTCAGGATTTGATTGCAGTTGAATAAGCTTGGCGGCCATATACAAATCACGTTCGTGGATGATGCTTTGAAACAGTTCCGGTGTTTGCTTAGCGAATTCGCCAAAACTGGATTCGAGCATATCGCCTTCTTTGAGCTGCTCGATTTCCTGTTCGCCAATTTCTTCGGAGCTTAGCAAACTACTGCCAAGCCCGGCAGCGAGTTGCGCGCGTTTAAAGAAACCTAAATTCGCCCAAGTACGTTTCAAAGTAATGCCAGCATCGCGGTCAATCAGCTCGCAACGCAGGTTTCGTGCTTGTGCTTCAAGTGAAGCTGCTTTAAGTTCTGCGCCAGGCTCAATGCCAAGTTGATCAGCCAAGCGCCGTTGATACGCCGCTAACGAGAGATTTGCAGCAACCAAGCCAATTTTATCTTCTTTGATAATCTGAAAAATATCCAGATTTTGTAAATTCGTTTCTTGTGTTAATTGCTTGTGCCGGTTGCTATCTAGTTCAACGGCGATGGTGTCAAATTTCTCTGAATCAATAGCCATTTTCACTGCTTCAAGACTTTTGATGGATACGTGTGCGGTGCCAAGCAAGGTGTAGTCAATGCCGTTGATGGAAAGTTCAATAACCGGTTGCCCGGCAAAATCAATAGGAGTCATGTGAGTTAATCGCGGTAACGTTTTAATAAATCGGCATAGGCATCAATGCGTCTATCACGCAAAAATGGCCACATTCGTCGCACATGTTCACTGCGTGCTAAATCAAGCTCAGCTATTACAACTTCTGCTTGCTGATTGGATGCCATGGCGATGGTTTCACCCTGCGGCCCAAGCACATGGGTACTGCCCCAGAATTGAATACCGCTGGTACCAAGCGGCGATGCTTCAAAACCGATGCGATTGCAACTGAGCACAGGAATGCCATTAGCAACCGCGTGGCCGCGATGACTGATTAGCCATGCTTCGCATTGTCGCTGTTTTTCATCATCGCTATCGTTTGGATCCCAGCCAATTGCGGTTGGATAAACAAGCAGTTCTGCACCAGCCAAGGCCATTAAGCGTGCCGCCTCCGGGTACCACTGATCCCAACATACCAACACGCCAATTTTGCCTACGCTGGTTTGAATGGGCTCGAAGCCTAAATCGCCTGGCGTGAAATAGAATTTTTCGTAAAAGCCCGGATCATCAGGAATATGCATCTTGCGGTATTTACCAAGCAGTGCGCCATTATTTTCAAATACCACCGCCGTATTGTGATACAGACCAGCGGCGCGGCGTTCGAACAAGGAACCAATTAACACCACATGGTGACGCTTAGCAATGCCAGATAAACGCTCACAACTTGGCCCTGGGATTGGCTCGGCTTGGTCAAATTCATCGGCTGATTCGTGTTGGCAAAAATAGGCACCATTGTGTAATTCTTGCAACAAAACCAGCTGTGCGCCCTGCGCTGCGGCTTCTGCAACACGTTGGTCGATGAGAGCTAAGTTTTGTTCTGCACTGCCTTGATTTGATTCCTGAATCAATGCAACTTTAACAGTATGTTCGCTCATTTCAAAAGTCCTTTCGGTAATTGCATCGTACAACAATGCAGACTACCATTTTGCCAGATTAAATCACGGCAATTCACAGCAACTATTTCATGCGCTGGAAATGCTTGTTGCATCACAGCCATGGCTTGTGTGTCTGCGGCATCGTTATACACCGGCATTAACACGGCATTGTTTATAATTAAAAAATTGGCATACGAAGCGGCTAAGCGCCGGCCTTCATCGACTATAGGCTGCGGCCAAGGCAGTTCGAATAGTTGGTATAGCTCGCCATTGAGCTGCTTGAATTGTGCTAATTCATTGGCCATGCGTTGTAGTTCTGCATAATGGCAATCGCCACTATCTTGGCAGCCTTGATACACAATGCTTTGCGCAGTGGCGAAGCGGGCGAGGGTATCGATGTGGGCATCGGTATCATCGCCTTCCAAATAGCCGGAATCAAGCCATAATATGCGCTCTTGCTGCAATGCATCCATTAAGATCGCGCTGATTTGTTCGCGCGATTTTTCTGGGTGCCGTTCATGTAAACAATGCCATGTTGATAGCAGCGTGCCATTGCCATCGGTTTCTATAGCGCCGCCTTCCATGGCAAAATCAATGCGCTGATGTTCGGTGTTGGCGAATGTGTTTAATTGCATAAGCTGCGCAATAATTTGATCATCTAGGCTCGCTTCGAATTTACCGCCCCAAGCGGTAAAATGAAAATCGAGTAGCAATTTTCCACCATCAGCCCGGTCCAATGTTATGGGGCCACTATCGCGCAGCCATGTATCGTTATAGGGTAAATGCACAAAGCGTAGGTTGCTTTGTTGGCATGCTGCATCGGTTAAGAAAGTTCGTGCTAATTGCTCAATCTGTGCTTCAGGCACGCAAAGCAGCAGTGGTTGCCGCGCGCAAATTGCCGCGCAAATCTGCGCAAAACAGCGTTGTACTGAATCAAGACGTTCAGCCCAATCAGTGCCGGCGTGTGGCCAGGCCATTAGTACGGCATCTTGCGACTCCCATTCAGCGGGGAAGTGGTTGCGATTACTCATTAGAGCCACCTATAAATCAACTGCATCAGTGTAACAATGCACTTGAGCATTTGGATAAATGCACATAAAAAAAACCGGCATTGCCGGTTTTCAGTGTTTTCACCTGCGAGCTATTAACGCTGGCGAGCTTTGAAACGGGGATTCGATTTGCAAATCACAAAGACTTTACCGCGACGACGAACGACTTTGCAGTCACGGTGGCGGGTCTTGGCAGATTTAAGGGAATTCAGGACTTTCATGGTATTTTCCAAAAACAAACGAGTAACAAGAAGAAAAAATTATACTCCAATATTCTTGCAAAAGCAAGTACTTGTTAAACAAAGACTTAATTTGCGTAGGCGGCCGACAAGGTATGTAAATGCAAGCGTTCTGTATCGCGTAGAAACGGCGAAACCAGCATCATAACCTGCACGATGCCTTTTTGAATGGCTTGTTGCTCGTCTTTTTCGCCACGAATATTGGCATAATTTAGCCAAAATGTGGCTAAAACTAGAATGTTTGTCGACAACCCCTCAATTTCGGCGGCACTGGCGCGCATCACGCCAGTCTCGTTTAGACCTTTCATAATGCTGTGTGCATTGGCTGACCCGCGCTTTAAGATTCTGGCAAAGCGAAGGCGCAAACTCCTGTTTCTGCTGAGAATGTTAATGATGTCACGGTATAAAAAACGATAATTCCAGATGCATTCGAAAATCAAATGCATTTGCAACCAAACATCTTCTAAGGTTATTTCTCGACCATCTGGAACTGTTAAAGCTTCATCCATGCGCTCTTCAAAGCGTTGAAATAATTGCTCAATAATATCGTCTTTATTGCGGTAGTGATAATACAGATTGCCAGGACTTATTTCCAACTCATCGGCAATATGGTTGGTGGAAATGGTGGATTCGCCTTGCTCATTAAACATGCGTAGAGCAATATCTAGAATGCGTTGGCGGGTTTTGGTAGACACTTTAGGTAGTCAAGGAAGTGACGAGTGCGATGTATTTTTTCTTAGCACTTTCTTGACTAGTGCCTTCTAATTTTGACCATGCTTGGTATTTGGCGGAAGCCACAAAATCGAAGAAGCCAGGTGCTGGACCAGTCACATCGCCTTCCGCGCCTTGCTTATACAGGGCGTATAAACGCAACATGGTGTCGTTATCAGGTTTTTCAGTCAGGGTCTTCACATCAACTGTAGCTTTTTCAAATTGTTCTTGGATAGTAGCCATAAACCAATCCTTTGCTGTAAAGTCACATTAACGTATTATGCATTAAAATACGATTTGCGGTATAAATCAAGAACCTAAACATCACACATAATTATAGGGCGGGCTAATTTTATGAGTTATTTTGTAACCGGTGCTACGGGCTTTATCGGTCGTTATTTAGTCAGTAACCTACTCAAGCGCAAAGGCGTTATTCATGTGCTGGTTCGCAAAGGTTCGGCAAAAAAATTAGCGCAAATTGGCGAACAAATGGACTGGGACATGAAGCGCATCGTGCCAGTTAATGGAGATCTTAGCAAGGCGAAGCTCGGCTTGACCGCTGCGCAAATTAGCGCATTGAAAGGAAAAGTACAGCATTTCTTCCACCTTGCCGCCATTTACGATTTAACGGCTGATGCCGAAAGCCAGAAACTTGCCAATATTGGTGGCACCCAAAACGCGTTGGATTTAGCGGCGCTCATTAAAGCCGGCTGCTTCCACCACACCAGTTCTATTGCCGCAGCTGGTTTGTATCCTGGCGTGTTCCGTGAAGACATGTTTGATGAAGCGGAAGGCTTAAAAGACCCATATTTCCGTACAAAACACGATTCTGAAGGTTTGGTGCGTAAACAAACTGCCGTGCCTTACCGTATTTATCGTCCTTCAATGGTTGTTGGGCATTCGCAAACCGGTGAAATCGATAAAATCGATGGGCCTTATTATTTATTCACATTAATTAAAAAAATTCGCGAAACCTTGCCGCAATGGATGCCAACCTTGGGTATTGAAGGCGGTCGTATTAATGTGGTGCCTGTCGATTTCGTCGCTGATGCTATGGATCATATTGCACATAAGAAAGGCTTGGATGCACAGTGTTTCCATTTAGTTGACCCTGAGCCCATGCGCTTTGGTGAGTTGATGAATACTTTTGCACGCGCTGCGCATGCACCTGAAATGACCATGCGTTTGGATGCCCGTATGTTTGGATTTATTCCAGCGCCTATGCGTATGGCGGTATCTAGCCTGCCGCCGGTTAAACGTTTAACCAATATGATTTTACGTGATTTGAAAATTCCAGCATCAACACTATCATTCATTACCTACCCAACCCGTTTTGATTGCCGAGAAGCGGAGCGCGCTTTAAAAGGCAGCAAAATAGCGGTGCCTGCATTAGATAGCTATGCTTGGCGCTTATGGGATTATTGGGAGCGAAATCTTGACCCTGATTTATTTATTGATCGCTCATTGCGTGGCAAAGTTGAAAACAAAGTAGTTGTTATCACTGGCGGTTCATCAGGCATTGGTAAAGCGGCGGCGATAAAAATCGCAGAAGCAGGCGCTAGAGTTATCATTGCGGCACGTGGCGAAGAAGAGCTTGAAGTAACGCGTAAAGAAATCGTTGATGCAGGCTATATTTGTTATGCCTATAAATCAGATTTAGCCGATTTGAGCTCTTGCGATAGTTTGATTGAGCAAGTTGTTAAAGATCATGGTGGCATTGATATATTGATCAATAATGCTGGCCGTTCAATTCGTCGTTCAATAGAATTAAGTTTTGATCGCTTTCATGATTTCGAGCGCACCATGCAGTTGAACTATTTCGGCTCCTTGCGTCTTATTCTGCAGGCATTGCCAAGCATGATTGCCAAGCGGCGCGGACATATCATTAATATTTCATCAATTGGTGTGTTGACCAGCTCGCCACGTTTCTCAGCTTATGTTGCTTCAAAAGCGGCGCTCGATGCGTTTAGTAGTTGCGCGCAAGGTGAGTTATCTGGCAAAGGCATCAGCTTCACCACCATTAATATGCCTCTGGTAAAAACCCCGATGATCGCACCTACGAAGATGTATGACTCGGTGCCTACATTATCGCCCGAAGAAGCTGCAGATTTAATCGTTAAAGCGATTATTCAGAAACCAAGCCGAGTTGCCACACGTCTCGGTGTATTTGCTGGGGTGATGAACGCAGTATTCCCTAAAGCGTATGAAGTATTAATTAGCACAGCATTTGAATTATTCCCAGATTCCGCGGCGGCAAAAGGCATTAAAGGTAAGGGTGAAGCGGCACAGGCAACCTCGGAGCAAATCGCCTTTGCATCAGTTATGCGCGGCGTGCACTGGTAAAAGTGCTCTAATTGGCAAAAAAAAGCACCGCATTGCGGTGCTTTTTTGCGTAAAAAACCCGTCAGAGAAATCGTATTGGGAGGGAGTTCACGAATAAAAATACTGACGGGCTTAAACTTTATGCCTTAGGAGAGACCGGCGTAGGCGCTTTAGGCAAGCTGACTTTACTGGCTTTCTTGGCTACTTTTTTTGTTGCCTTTTTAATTGGCGTAGCTGCTTTTTTAAGCACTGGTGCTTTAACTTTAACAACAGGTGTTTTATTTTGTTTTTTAAGCTCTGTGGTTAAGCTTTCTACGCGCTTAATTAAGTTGCCTAGATCTTCACGAGTTGGAACGCCAAGACGTGTCAAAGCGCGCTGTACACGGTCTTCGAACACTTTTTCCATGCGATCCCAAGTATCGGTAGCTTTTTCACGAACATTTTCTACGCGATCTTCAACAGCGCCGCGAACCACATCAACTTTTCCATTAGCAAGTTTGCGAGTTTGCGCTTCAAGATTCATGCCTTTCTTAACCAATGCTTCAAACATATCGGTGCCTTCGCCTTGTGCACGTACAAGTGCACCCACGCCAGCCGACCAAATTTGTTGCGCGGTATCGATTAAGTTATGTTTTGCAGCATCAGCGCGCGATACAGTCGATTTCTTAGAAGTTTTAGTGCGTGCGACAGATTTGGTGCGAACAGCTTTTTTGAGCTTGGCCATGATAATTCCTATGTTTAATGAGCGAAGGTAATGAAATAAACCATTACTTGCAACAAATTATGTAGGCTTTGTCTAGAGCAAACACACCAAATTTTTAAGAAGATTTGCAAGCAATTAAGTTGCTTTGGCTTTGCGCTTATTCAATCGATGTTCAATATCATTTAAATTATGCCAAAGTTGAGCTGTAGCAGCGGTACGATGCTGTGCTGGAATTATACCGTCAAGCAGACTAATCTTTGGGTCATTCAAAACGGCTAAATTGAGGATTAATCCATGTTTAGCGAGCATAGGCGCTAATTCATCGGCACGGTTTTTTAAATCACGCAACGTGTTCTGGAAAGCATGCTCGCAAACTTGGTGTCTTGATGAATAACTGAATACATTCGTGAAAAACATTTCTGCATCATCTTCATCAGGCTCTAAAACTAACTGGTCAGTTTCAGGGTATTGTTGTGCATATTTGGCTAAACCAACCTGCATACGCGATTGAAGTAATGTTCTGAATGTCTGTGATAGCACCATGGGTAGTCCGCCCTCTGCCAATTTGGCGGAGTTTGTTGTTGAGCTATCCTTTGTTTTTGCGTTAAATGGTACAAAAGGGTTTATCCCAATCATGAGATCAATACCGTAATCGAGAATAACTGAGGCATGCATGGTTCGTCTTAATGCGCCATCCACGAAGTGATGTCCATTAATATCAACTGGCGGGTATAAACCGGGCAGAGCAGAACTCGCTTGAACTGCTTGTGAAATGGGTACATTATCCCAGCCTTCACTGCCAAATCGAACTGCTTTACCGCGGTCGAGATCTACTGCAACAATGTATAATGGTCGGTCAAGTTTGCGGAAATCATTGCTACGGCCAGGACCATTGAAGATAGTGTTTAGGAATTTCTCAATAGGCGCATTATCGAATAATCCGGTAGGCACAGCGCTAGTAAATCGAGAGAATAACTCGCTTAGTTGTGTGCCACTTGGGTCGATAATGGCATTTTTCCACCAGTCAAAAGCCAGAGCAGGCAAAGAGGCTGCCCGTTTTCCATATTCTAAAAAGGCTGGTTTTAGAAACATACTAGGACTAAATTGGATTTCAGGGTGATTGTCGGAAATAAATATCTGACAAATCTCTGCTGTGCTAAAGCGATTGACAAAACTTGCAGCTAAAAACGCTCCGGAACTAACACCTACATAGACATCTAAACGATTTAGGTCAAGCCCTTCAATTGCCACTTCTAAAGCGCGAAGTGCGCCTAATTCATACATGCCGCCTATAGGTCCGCCACCTGCAATTGCAATACCAATGCGCCCTTTGTTGTGGGCAGGTTTTGACGCGGGCTGTAAAACAAGCATAGTTATCAACTAAAGTTTACGAATTCATATATTGTAAGGCTAAAATAATGCTAATCCAATCATACGGGCCATAAATTGTGGATGCAGCAACACTTCAAGTTAAGTTAGCCAAACGATTGCGTTGGCAAAAGCAGGCACATGTCTTGGAAATGCAAGATGAAACCCTGATATACATGTTGCCACTGCTTAGAACATGGCAAACTGAACGCTTGCAAAAAAGCTTTGAGCGTTTTCTAGCAAATGACAGTACGCGCGCAGCTGCCGAGTTTTTTCTGAGTGATTTATATGGCGATGCCGATTTTATGAAGCGCGACGAAGAGGCCGCCAAAATACTGCCAAAAATGACCAGGATTTTGCCATTAAACCTATTGCAAGCAGCGATTGATGCGATTGAACTCGCCACATTGAGTCATGCCTTAGATATTCGTATGGCGCGTAGTTTGGCTGCTTTGTTGGATGAAAACGAGGCTATCAATGAACAAAGCTATCAGCAAGCGTACCAACAGGTGGGTTTTGCAAGGCTACGCCTAAGGCAGATTCAATTAGTAAAAGACGTTGGCCTGCGCTTAGATTCGGTGGTACAAAAACACGGCATTGCAAAGCTACTCGCGGCATCACGCTTGCCTGCTAGGCTATTAGGCCTTGGTCATTTGCAAAGTTTTTTGGAAAGAGGCTTTACCGCATTCAACCATTTAGGTGGTGCAAATTACTTTCTAAATGAAATATACAATCAGGAGTCGGCAATCTCGAGACGATTATTGGCGGGCAAACACGCGCCCTTCGCGCCACCGTTTAACTGAATTGCTCGTCGAGATAGCGTTTGATTTCGCTTTCAATCGGAGATTTTAAGGCAGACAGAAAAAAGCCTAGATCGGCAATAACATGGATTGATTTTGGATTTACTTTAATATGCCCATCAACACCAGAACGTTCGAAGTTCAAGGTATCACCATCCCAGCTACATTCAACATCGAATTTTTTGGCAATATGATCAGCCACCTTTTGCACAGCTTTCTTGGCTTTTTTAATGTCAAGCGCGTGGGATCTTTTGATATCAATTGAATGCATGATTCTACCTTCGCCGTAAGTTATGAATAAAAGTACCTTGAATTTTCCAATTTGTCTGTGTTGTTGTGTTAAATTTACCAAAAAGGGTTCGTTATGCGCTTGGTTTTGCACGCTCTAGATCAAAAATTTCCAATAGTTGCAACGTCGTCGCTAATTATCGGCTCTGATCCTTCCAATAGCATATATCTGCCAAGCGCCAAACTAACCGAAAGTTTTGCTGAACTACGCGCCTATGAAAATACCCTGTGGTTGTTGAAGTCGGCTACTTCGCAGCAAATAATTCACCACAATGGCCGTCGTATTGATTCACTGGCTATGTTGCGTGCTGGCGACGACCTGCATTTTGATGAAATCGCTGTGCAAGTTAGGGCAGAGAATGAACCCGTATTTGAAAAATCGGCCAGTAGCCAGGCTATTAATTTTAGTGACCGTATTGTTTTACGCATTTGTTCTGGAGCTGAAACCGGCAAAGCCTATGCCTTGGTCAATAGCTTGTGCATTGGGCGTTCCACGTTATCGGAAATTTGTGTTGATGATCCCGCCTTGGCTGAAAGGCAAATTCTGGTGCAACGACAAGGCAATGAGGTGTTGGTGAAAAATCTTAGTCCGGCACTGGAAATGCGTGTTGATGGTTGGATTTGCAATGAAGCAATTCTCAACGTTGATTCTCAGCTGAATATTGAGCAACATCGCTTTATTCTTCAGTCGTCATGTTCTGATTTAGCAAATATTCCAGCAATGAATCTGCCAGAGACGCATGTTATTCAGCCTGAAGGTAACGCACTAGCACTACAAGCCTTGGTTAAAGTCAGATTATTTAGCCGCTCGCAATGGATTTTATTAGGATTTGCAGTAGGTATTTCGGTTATATTCGTGCTTTTATTAACAATCTCTCCCTAAACTATTAAAATAATTCGCTAAGCCGGCTTTCGCATCTCTGAGCTAGCGTGATAGGCTAATAAGCTTACTTTGGAGTGTAGATATGTCTCGTGCGTTTAACTTTAGTGCTGGCCCAGCGACCCTGCCGGAATCGGTGTTAATGCAAGTTCAACAAGAAATGCTTGAGTGGCAAGACGAGCGCGCCTCGGTTATGGAGGTCAGCCATCGCGGCAAAGCTTTCGTTGATTGTGCTGCACAAGCAGAAGCGGATATGCGCGAATTATTGGGTATTTCAGACGAATATGCAGTGCTGTTTTTGCAAGGTGGCGCAACCACAATTTCGGCATTGCTGCCAATGAACCTCGCGCGAGCAGACCAAACCGGTGAATATTTACTGACCGGCCATTGGAGCGAAAAAGCCTTGGAAAATGCTAGCGCATCGGTTACTACCCATGTTGTTGCCAGCGATAAGCAAAATGGCTATCGCTCCATTCCGGATGTTAGCCAATGGCAACGTGCCAGCAACTCGGCATATTTTCATTACACATCCAATGAAACGATACATGGCGTGGAGTTTCCTACTATCCCAGATATTACCGACGTGCCACTGGTAGCTGATTTTTCATCCAATTTTTTAGCTAAGCCGGTTGATATCAATCGCTTTGGGCTGATGTATGCGGGCGCGCAAAAAAACCTTGGGCCGGCAGGCATAGTGATTGTCATTGTGCGTAAAGATTTA
The DNA here is from genome assembly GCA_043747995.1 of Arenimonas sp. Lineage (GTDB taxonomy): Bacteria > Pseudomonadota > Gammaproteobacteria > Xanthomonadales > Xanthomonadaceae > Arenimonas. Next base: position 9,080 of record JAYTOD010000035.1, on the reverse strand, counting down.
TTGGGTAAGCATCAACGCAATTTGCCGCCAATTCTGGACTGGCACAATCAGCTGAAAAACGACTCCATGTTCAATACCCCGGCCACTTTGCCGTGGTATATCGTTGGCTTGGTATTGCGCTGGATGAAGGCGGAAGGCGGCTTGCAGGTTTTTGCTGAACGTAATGCCGCAAAATCAGCGTTGCTGTATAAACGTATTGATCAATCCAACGGTTTTTATCGCAATGAAGTGAATATTGCGGCGCGTTCGGTCATGAATATACCGTTTATGTTGAAAGACGAAGCACTCGATAAAGCTTTCTTGAAAGAAAGCGAGCAGGCAGGTTTAATGGGCTTAAAAGGGCATCGCGCCTTGGGCGGTATGCGAGCTTCCATCTACAACGCCATGCCCTTGGCGGGCGTGCAAGCTCTGGCAGATTTCATGAAAGATTTTGCGGTGCGTAATGGCTAAGAAACCGGTTTTACCAATAAAAAAACTGAAGGCAGTTAAAAAAACGCCTAAATCCAATAACTCAGAGCAGCTCAGCGAAGTGCGTGCCCAAATTGACGGCCTTGATCAGCAAATTCAAGAATTGATCACACAGCGTGCCAATTGGGCGCAAAAAGTGCGTGCAGCTAAGGGCGAGCTAAAAGCGACGGTTGACTATTACCGTCCAGAGCGTGAGTCACAAATACTTCGCCGTGTGCTCGATAGAAACGAAGGGCCGTTAAGCAATGAAGTATTGCTGCGTTTATTCCGCGAGATCATGTCGGCCTGTTTAGCGCAACAAGAACCATTGAAAGTCGGATTTCTTGGCCCTGAAGGGACTTTTTCGCAGCAGGCACTTTATAAACATTTCGGTCATTCAACACAAACCTTGCCACTGGCCAGTATTGAGGAAGTTTTTCAGGAAATTGAAAGTGGAAATGCCGATTTTGGCGTAGTGCCGGTTGAAAATTCGGGGCAGGGCACTATTCAATCCACTTTGGATATGTTCTTAACCTCAAAACTCAAAATCTGTGGTGAAGTTGAATTACGTGTGCATCAGCATTTATTGTCACGCACTGGCCGCATGGAAGATATTGAACGTGTGTATTCGCATCCACAATCGTTAGCGCAGTGTAAAGCGTGGTTGCGGGCTAACTTGCCGCATGCCGAGAAAATACCGGTGTCGAGCAACGCCGAAGCCGCTCGACGCGCACGCGTTGCTGATGATTGTGCCGCGATTGCTGGCGAAACAGCTGGTTATGTATATGGCTTAAAAGTTTTGGCAGGCCCCATTGAAGACCGACAAGACAACACCACGCGCTTTTTGGTGATTGGTCGTGAATTTTTCACGCCATCCGGGCACGATCGCACTTCGCTGTTGGTTTTTGTAAGAGATCAGCCTGGTGCTTTATATAATGTGCTGAGCCCGTTCGCTAAGCATGGTGTGAGCATGAACCGCATCGAATCGCGTCCGGCGCATAGCGGTCGTTGGCAATACGTGTTCTTTATCGATGTCAGTGGCCATGTTGAAGACGATAATGTCAGCAAAGCTATGGCGGAGTTGGGTGAATACTCGTCCGATGTGGTGGTGTTGGGGTCGTACCCGGTTGCTTTAACGTAACGATGGCAGATCGAATTGATTTCGCTGCGCTAGCGAATCCCGCTATTCGTAGTTTGCAGGCCTATGATCCTGGCCATGACATTCCTAGCTTGCGGCTTGCATTTGCCAATAAAAATGGCTTGCTGGAATTAGGCTCTAATGAAAATTGCTATGGCCCAAGCCCGCACATCCAGATTGGTTTGCAAGCAGAGTTAGACGGTTTATTTCGCTATCCCGATCCAAGCGGCAAAGCACTTAAAGCTGCCATTGCTGATAAATTTCACGTGCCGCCTGAATGCATCGCACTCGGTAATGGTTCGCATGAATTATTGATGCAGTTTGCGCAGGTTTTTGCAGGCCCTGATGATGAAATCTTGGTTAGTCGCTATTGTTTTGCGGTATATCCTATTGCAGCCCATGCGGTGGGCGCACAGCTGAAAGTGGTTGAAGCATTTGATTTACAACACGGCATGCCGTTAGGCCATAATTTAAACGCTCTGCTAGCTGGAATTACGGCTAAAACCAAACTAATTTTTTTCGCCAATCCCAACAACCCAACCGGCACATGGTTCTCGTTCACGCAGTTGTCAGATTTTCTTGCAGCGGTGCCCGAAAATGTGCTGGTGGTAGTGGATGAAGCATATATTGAATATGCCAATAATCCAGAAATACAATCAGCATTAGCGTTAGTCAAAAAATACTCAAATTTAATCGTAACCCGCACATTTTCTAAAGCCTATGGATTAGCGGGTTTGCGGGTAGGTTTTGCCATTGCCGATGCTAGCATTGTGCAATTGCTTGAACCCATTCGCGAGTCGTTTAATGTGAATCACATTGCCTTGCACGCCGCGCGTTTGGCGTTGTCTGATGAAACACACATAGCCAACGTGCGTGCCAACAATGCCATTGAACGCGATTGGCTAGCTAGCCAATTAGCGGCCATGGGTTTGCAGGCCTTGCCTTCGCAAACCAATTTTCTTTTAGTGCCATTCGGTGAGAAAACGCCGCAGATTGAAAAAGCGTTATTCGAACGCGGTGTGATGGTTAGGCCGATGGCTGGCTATGGCTTAGGCCATTTCTTGCGTGTCACACTTTCAACACGCGCCGATAATCAGCGCTTTGTGAGCACATTGCAAGAGGTGATGGCATGTCTGTAAATTGGCTCGCTAGCCGCTCATCGGGCTTATCGGGCATTGCATCGGTTCCTGGCGATAAATCCATCTCGCATCGCGCCATTATGCTTTCCGCACTAGCCGAAGGAACGTCGGTTATTGAGGGCTTTCTTGAAGGCGAAGATACCCGTGCTACAGCGCGTATTTTTGCTCAGCTTGGTGTTCGCATTGAAGCACCAAGCCCGCACACGCGCATTGTGCATGGTGTTGGCTTGCATGGCTTGCAGGCCAGTACAGAGCCATTAAACTGCGGCAATGCCGGCACCGGCATGCGCTTGCTAACTGGATTGCTGTGCGCGCAATCTTTTGATAGCACCTTGATTGGCGATGCCTCGCTATCGAAACGACCGATGGCAAGGGTGATTAAACTCTTGGAAAAAATGGGCGCAAAAATAACCGCGCGCGAAGATAATTTCGCACCCTTGCATATTCATGGCGGGCAAGTTTTGCATGGCGTAGCAATTGATACACAAGTAGCGAGCGCACAAGTTAAATCGGCGCTTATCTTTGCGGCTTTGTATGCCCAGGGCGACTCATTGATTACCGAGACACGTGCAACGCGCGATTACACCGAATCGATGTTGCAATCACTTGGCTGGCCAATTGAATTTTCAGCGGGTAAAGCGTTAGTACGAATTGCTGGAAAACTTCGTGCCGGCCAAATTAATATCCCTGGCGATATTTCCTCAGCAGCATTTTTAATCGCGGCGGCCTTATTGATTCCAAACTCCGATATTACCTTAACGAATATAGGCATCAACCCGCGTCGAACAGGTATTCTCAGCGCGTTTACTCTAATGGGTGGGCGCCTTGAACTGCTGAACCAGCGGGTGCAAAGTGGCGAACCAGTTGCTGATATTCGTGTGCAAAGCTCTAATCTGCACGGCATTGATTTGCCTGAATACTTAGTTGCCGACATGATTGACGAATGCCCGATTTTCTTTGTAGCCGCGGCCTTGGCAAACGGCACAACCCGCGCCACAGGATTAGCAGAGCTTCGGGTAAAAGAATCGGATCGCATTGCCAGCATGGTGAAAGGCTTGCAGGCGATGGGCGCAGGAGTTGTTGAGTCGCCGGATTCGCTTGAAATAATCGGCAGCATATTGCATTCAGCCTGTATTGAGAGTTTTGAAGACCACCGCATTGCCATGAGTTTTGCAGTAGCCGCTCAATGCATTGATGGCGTGACAGAAATTCGAGACTGCGCTAATGTGGCAACATCGTTTCCAGGTTTCGTTGAATTAGCGCAAACCTTGGGCTTTAATCTTAAATAATCGCTTAACGTTAAACATGCTTTGGAGCCCAAATGAGTGCGGAAATTGTTCCTGTTGTCACCATTGATGGCCCCGCAGGGGCGGGCAAGGGCACCATTAGCCGCCTTGTTGCGCAAGCGTTGGGCTGGGGGTATTTGGATTCAGGCGCCTTGTATCGTGCGGTAGGTATTGCGGCTTCTTGGGAAGGCATTGGGCTGGATGAGCCTGAGCAATTAGCTGCTTGCGCATCTCGAACCAACATTCAATTTATTACGCAAGACTATGATGAACCTAAGATATTTGTTAATGAAAAAGAAGCCACAGACGAAATTCGGTCGGAATTAGCTGGCTCAATGGCGTCTGCTTTAGCCGCTCAGCCCTTGGTGCGCCAGGCCTTGATTGCGCTTCAACGCAGCTTTCAATCGCCCCCAGGTCTTGTGGCCGACGGCAGAGATATGGGCACGGTTATTTTCCCCGAGGCGGCCTATAAATTCTTTTTAACGGCCAGCCCCATGGAACGTGCACAAAGACGCTATAAGCAGTTGATAGGAAAAGGAGTTTCTGTTAAACTCGACAGCCTATTACACGAAATAGTTGCGCGTGATGCGCGTGATGCTAACCGTGCGGTGGCGCCTTTGAAGCCTGCTGATGATGCTGTCATCATCGATTCCACTTCAATGCCTATCGCACAGGTGATTGAATACGTACTTGGTATTCTGCCATCGCATTATCGCCGTTAAGCGCGCTGTGTTTTTTGTTATAGGAAAAGGCCCCAGCCTATTGCTGGGTACATTACGTGCATTACGCACATAACAGGTGGGTTATTCCAGTAATAACCTGTTTATCAACTTGAGAGTTAATCATGACTGAATCATTTGCAGAACTGTTTGAGCAAAGCCAAACATCACTAAACAATTTAAAGTCCGGCGCAATCGTTACCGGTACTGTTGAAGAAATCCGTGCTGACGTAGTCGTCGTCAACGTAGGCCTTAAATCGGAAGGCGTTATTGATATCAATCAATTCCGCAACGAACAAGGCGAGATCGAAGTAAAAGTTGGCGACATTGTTAAAGTCGCGCTTGAATCGATTGAAAATGGCTTTGGTGAAACGGTTCTTTCCCGCGATAAAGCGAAAAAAGCGCTTGTTTGGGACGAATTAGAAACCTTGATGGATGCTGGCGAAATCGTCACTGGCTACATCAGCGGTAAAGTAAAAGGCGGTTTCACGGTTGATATCCGTGAAGTACGCGCGTTCTTGCCAGGCTCCTTGGTGGATGTGCGCCCAGTGCGTGATCCGGGCTACTTGGAAGGCAAAACGCTTGAATTCAAAATCATCAAACTTGATCGTAAACGTAACAACGTGGTGGTTTCACGCCGCGCAGTGGTGGAAAGTGAAAACACCGTTGAACGCGAACAAATGCTTGAGCGTTTGCAAGAAGGCACCATCATTACTGGTGTGGTTAAAAACTTGACCGACTACGGCGCATTCGTTGATTTAGGCGGCGTTGATGGCTTGTTGCACATCACCGATATGGCCTGGAAACGCGTCCGTCATCCGTCTGAAGTGGTTAATGTTGGCGATGAATTGCAAGTCCGCGTATTGAAATATGATCGCGAACGTAACCGTGTATCGCTTGGCCTGAAGCAATTAGGCGAAGATCCATGGGAAAACATTGCACGTCGTTACCCAGCTAACACCCGCGCTTTCGGTAAAGTTTCTAACGTCACCGATTACGGCGCATTCGTTGAAATCGAACCCGGCGTTGAAGGTTTAGTGCACGTTTCTGAAATGGATTGGACCAACAAGAACGTTAACCCAAGCAAAGTTGTGCAGTTGGGCGACGATGTTGAAGTAATGGTCTTGGATGTTGATGCAGAGCGTCGCCGTATTTCGCTGGGCATTAAACAATGTGTATCGAATCCATGGGAAGCGTTTGCGGTTATCTTCAAGAAAGGCGACAAAGTCTCCGGTCAAATCAAATCCATCACCGATTTCGGTGTGTTCATTGGTTTGGATGGCGGCATTGATGGCTTAATCCATTTGTCTGATATTTCTTGGACTGCAACCGGTGAAGAAGCGGTTCGCAATCTGAAGAAAGGCGACAATCTTGAAGCCGTGGTATTGGCTGTTGATCCTGAGCGTGAGCGCATTTCTTTAGGCGTGAAGCAATTAGAACAAGACCCTAATGGCCAGTTCTCTGCTAACACCCAAAAAGGCGCCATTGTTAAGGGCACCGTGAAAGAAGTGGATGCTAAAGGCGCAGTGATTGAGCTTGATGGCGGCGTGGAAGGCTATATTAAAGCCAACGACATTGCTAAAGAGCGCGTTGAAGATGCCACACAACATCTGAAAGTGGGCGATGTGATTGAAGCCAAGTTTATTGGTAACGACCGCAAAGGCCGTGTTATGCAGTTATCGATTCGTGCCAAAGACGAAGCCGAATTGCAGGAAACATTGACTGAGATGAGCAAATCCGACGCCTCAAGCGGCACCACCAAGCTTGGCGCATTATTGCGTGAGCAGATGGGTAAAGGCGAGTAATCGTATTACTATTCGGCCCAGCAATTGCTGGGTCGAATCTTTCATAGGTGATAAATAATGACTAAATCCGAATTGATTGAATTTCTATCCAAGCAGCAACCGCATTTGAAAGCGGATGACGTTGATTTGGCCGTGAAGACCATCCTAGAAATGATGAGCACTTCGCTGGCGGATGGCAAGCGCATTGAAATACGTGGATTTGGCAGCTTCTCATTGCATTACCGCCCAGCACGTTTAGGCCGCAATCCAAAAACTGGTGAAGCCGTTGAACTCAGTGGCAAGCATGTACCACACTTCAAGCCCGGTAAGGAATTACGTGATCGCGTAAATACCGTGACAGAAATACAGCCTGACAGTTAAATAATTCAGCCATTTCGGTTAAGCTTGTCTTATCGAAATGGAGACTGTCATGCGCGCTCTAAAAGCCATTATTGCCCTACTGTTTGTACTAGCAGGCATTGTTATTGGTGCTCTCAACCAGCAATTGGTTGATATCGATCTTTTTTTTATACATTATCAAGCACACTTCGGTCTAGCACTTATCATCAGTTTGTTAATTGGCGCACTGATTGGTGGCGCATTAGTTAGCGCCAGCCTGCTATTCAAGCAGCGTTCCAATTCTTTGAAAAAGCAAGCATTGCCATCCTCGAATGCCATTGAGCCTAAATTATGATGACCCATGCGGCGTGGTTGCTTCTGATCCCAGCTGCCTTAGCAACGGGTGTTTTAATGGGGCGGCGCGGCGGTGAGATTAAAGGTGGCGCAAAAATTTCGCGGCTATCAAATACCTATTTTCGCGGTTTGAATTATTTATTGAACGAACAGCAAGATAAAGCCCTAGAGATTTTTCTACAAATTGCCGAAGTCGATAAAGAAACCGTAGAAACGCAATTTGCTTTAGGTCACTTATTCCGTCGGCGCGGCGAAGTTGATCGGGCGATTCGCTTACATCAGAATTTAGTGGCACGCACTGGCCTTAGCGAAGAGCAAAAAACCCGCGCAGCTTTAGAACTGGGTGAAGATTACATGCGCGCCGGCTTATTAGACCGCGCTGAAACCTTATTTAATGATTTAGTACAAATGGGTGTGCATGCACCGAAAGCCTTGCAGCAACTCATTTCGATTTACCAATCGGAACGCGATTGGGCGCAAGCGATTGTGCATGCCGTGCAGTACGAGCAAATTTCCGGCGAAGCGATGGGTGAAAGTATCGCGCACTACTATTGCGAATTAGCTGATAAATCCATTCATGAGTCGAATTTAAAGCAGGCCCGCGATCAAATCGCATTGGCGTATTCCTCTGACAGCCAATGCGTGCGCGCCGGCATGATTGAAGGCCGCTTGGATTTACTCGAAAACAACGATGCCGCCGCCATCCGTGCCTTTGAGCGTGTGGCTCGGCACGATGTGGATTACTTGCCGGAAGTATTGCCGCAACTGATGGAATGCTATGAGCGCCGCAATGAACTCATGCGCGCGCGCGGATTTCTGCAAGAAGTGATTGAGCAATACGCAGGCGTAACGCCGCTATTGGCGCTGGCTGATTTAATTGAGCGTGATGATGGCGTTGCCGCATCGCAGGATTTTTTGGCCAAGCAATTAGTGCAACGCCCATCAGTTCGCGGCGAAGCGGCCTTGCTAGATAAAGCACTGGCAAACCCAGATGGCGATCCAAACGAAACTATTCGAGCACTAAAACTCATCACTGATCAATTACTGGTGCGCTCGGCGAATTACCGCTGCACCAATTGCGGCTTTGGCGCGCGTTCGCACCATTGGCAATGCCCAAGCTGTAAACACTGGGGCAGTGTCAAGCCCTTATTGAATTTATTAGGTTCGTAAACAAGGACGCTCATGAGCTTTAAAGTAAGAAAAGCGGTATTTCCCGTGGCCGGCTTAGGCACACGTTTTTTACCCGCCACCAAAACAGTGCCAAAAGAAATGCTGCCAGTGGTTGATAAACCACTTATTCAATATGCAGTAGATGAAGCGATTGAAGCCGGAATCGACACACTCATTTTCGTGACCAATCGTTATAAACATTCGGTAGCTGATTATTTCGATAAAGCCTATGAGCTGGAACAGAAGCTGGAAAAAGCTGGTAAGACTGAATTGCTGGCAATAATCCGCGATGTGTTACCGCGCCATGTGCGCTGTGTATTCGTCACTCAAGCCGAGGCCTTAGGCTTAGGCCATGCTGTGCTGTGCGCTAAGCCGGTGGTGGGCAATGAGCCATTCGCGGTATTGTTGCCGGATGATTTAATCTGGAGCACTGGCCGCGGCGCTTTGGGCCAGATGGTTGATTTGGCCGAACGTGAAAAAGCCAGCGTGATTTCTGTTCAAGAAGTACCACCCGAGCAAACCTCGAGCTATGGCATTGTGGCCGCACCTAATTTCACCGGCCGTTTTGGTGTGATTGAACAAATCGTTGAGAAACCCAAGCCAGAAGTGGCGCCGAGCAATTTAGCGGTGGTTGGGCGCTATGTTTTAAGCGCCGATATTTTTCCTATTCTGGAAAAAACTCGCACCGGCGCTGGCGGCGAAAT